>NZ_QRLE01000013.1:0-81926 GCF_003473055.1 Collinsella sp. AM13-34
CACGAAGTGCGCAGCGAGGGCTTCTTGCATGTCCGAGGACGCGCCGGAAAGCAGGCATACGGCGGGCCCCGGTGAGAGCCACAGGGCTATCGATTACCCCGTGTTTTGCAATCCTGCCGAGACGCCGGTCACAGTCGAAAGAATCAGGCTCATGTACTCGGCCTTCTTCTCCTCGGCCATCTCGTCCTGGTTCATGCGCACCTCGCGAAGGGCGCGGACTTGGGCGATGGACAGGGCGTCGACGTAGGGATTGCGCACGCGAACGGCGCAGCCGAGCACGCGGCGGCGCTGCAGCGGCCACTCGTCACCGACGATGGCAAGGACCCACTTACGGGTGAGCTGCATCTCGGTGAAGACCTTCTCGGACAGATCCTGGCGATCGCCCAGGTGCAGATACATCTTGGCGATGCGCTGGTCGGTCTTGGCGATCGACATCTCGATGTTGTCGATAAAGGTGCGGAAGAATGGCCACTCCTGGTAGGCAGCCTTGAGCTGGTCAAGATCGCCCAGCTGCTCGCAGGCGGTGCCCAGGCCGTACCAAGCGGCCAGGTTAATGCGTGCCTGGCTCCAGCTGAAGATCCACGGAATGGTGCGCAGGTCGTCGAGCGACTTGGCACCCAGGCCGCGCTTGGCCGGGCGCGAGCCGATCGGCAGCAGACCGACCTCGGTCAGCGGCGTCACGGTCGAGAACCACGGTGTAAAGTCCTCGGTGTTCAGCAGGTCCAGATAGCGCTCATGGCTTACTGCGTTGAGCTTCTCCGCCATATCCCAGAACTTCTGCGTGGTCTCGGTGTTGGTCTTCTCGACGCTCGGGGCCGACTGCAAAAGCGTTGCGGCGGCAACGGACTCAACATGGCGCTGAGCCAGCGTGCGGTTACCGTAACGGGCAAAAATGACCTCGCCCTGCTCGGTGAGCTTAAAGAAGCAGTTGACCGAACCCTTGGGCTGCGCCAGCACGGCCTTGTTGGCCGGGCCGCCACCACGGCCCACGGCACCGCCGCGACCGTGCATGAGCACCAGGTCGATATCGTTCTTCTCGGCCCACTTGGCAATGCGCTCCTGCGCGGAGTGCAGCGCGAGCATGGCCGTGGTAGGACCGGCATCCTTGGAGGAGTCGGAATAGCCCAGCATGACCTCCATGCGGCGGTTGGTCTGGGCAAGGCGCTTTTGCACCACGGGCAGCGTAAGCATCTGGTCGAGCACGTCGACGCAGCCCTCGAGGTCCTCGAGCTGCTCGAACAGCGGGATCACGTCGAGCTCGGGGACATCCTCCTCGTGTGCAAAGGACAGGTGGGCAAGCTCAAAGACGTCGGCCACATGCTGGGCGCTCTTGGTGAACGAGATGATGTAGCGGTGCGCCATCTTCTTGCCGTAGCGCTTTTGGATGGAGCCGATGGCGCGGAAGGTATCGATGACCTCGCGCGTCATGGGCTGCAGATCGCCGTGGATACCGTTCTCGTGGATATCCTTGAGGGCGCGGGCGTGCACCACGGAGTGCTGACGGAACTCCATCTCGACCATATGGAAGCCGAAGGACTCGACCTGCCAGATGATGGTCTGGACCGGGCCGTAGGCAGCACGAACGGCACCGCAGGCGGCCAGGGAGCGCTGAACGACACGCAGGTCATCCAGGAACTCGTCTGCGCTGTGATACATGGTGTCGGTGATGCGACGAACGGTGGCGTTCAGACGGTCTGCCATGACGAGCATGACGGCGCGATGCGGCTCGTGCTCGGAGATCAGCTCGGCGCGGGCCGTGTACTGGGTGCTCATCTCGACCTGATGGTTCCACAGGTTGATGAGCTCGGCAGACGGCTTGCTGTAGGTGGCCTCGAGCGTCAGGTTGCGGCCGATGCGGCGGCACTTGTCCTCGAGCTTGAGCACCATGTGAGTGAAGTACTTGGCGGCGACCTCGCGGCTCACCTTGGCGGTGACGTTGGGATTACCGTCGCGGTCGGAACCGATCCAGCTGCCGGGATGGAAGAACGCCGGGCACAGCGGCGGCACGGTACCGGCCTTGTCGCCCAGCACCCAGTCGTCAAAACGACGATAGATAACGGGGATGACGTCGAACAGCGTGTTATCGAAGATGTCGATGATGGTATCGGCTTCCTCGACCGGCGTGGGCTTCTTGAGCGCGATGGGGCTCGTACGCACCAGGGCGTCGATCTCCTGCAGCATATGGCGCTCGTTCTCCACCAGGTCGGATTCGCCCAGACGCGGGCGCTCCTCCAGCAGGTTGGAAATACGGCGAATCTTGCCCTCGACGGCCTTACGACGGGCCTCGGTGGGATGTGCGGTAAAGACAGGGTGGAACTCCAGCTTGTCGAGCAGCTCGTTGGCGCCCTCGACACCCATCTCGTTTACCAACTGGTGATAGGCGACGGTGAGTTCGTTGGCGGGATCGACCTCGGTATCGGTCGACGCACCGGCCTCGCGCTCGCGCAGCTGCGCCACGCGGTAGTTCTCCTCCGACAGGTTTGCCAGGTGGAAGAAGCTCGTAAAGGCGCGAACGATGACCTGCTGCTTATCGAGCGGCAGGCTGTCGATCAGATCAACGACCTCGCGAAACGCCACGGCGGTGGGCTCGTCGGCAGTGGGCACGCCCTGCTCGTCGACGGACTCGTCGGCAGCACGGGTGCCGGGGTTTCCGGCGTTGGCCACAATCTCGGCTGTCAAAATCTTGTCGAACAGGTCCGCGATCTCGGGATCATACTCGCTAAGCACACGGCGCTCCAGGCGCAAGAACAGCGCCAGATTGTCGCGCAGCTCCTCGGGGATCTCGATCTCGGCGAGACGCTCCTTGGATTCGGCATTCGAGCCGATTCGGTTAACGAGGCGGTTGACCACGGCAGCGACGCGCGCCGCGGCTTCGGGTACAGACTGGTTGCTTAGGTTCTCAGCCACGTTTCCTCCCATTCCTCCTTCTATGCACGTAACATGCGGTATTCATTATAGGCACTCGGCAAAAACTTTCGGCGCTGATTGCGCTTTACCACACAAAAGTTTTTTCTGCATTGCAAGGGTTTTTGCCCTAAATGGTCGTATTTCTCGGTGGGCGGCATACGTAAACGGGGGCATTCCGCATAAAAGCGAAACACCCCCGTAACAATCGCTCTCCATGAGCAGGGCACGTTAGCAGGCCCGCAGCTCAAAAAGATGCGCTACAGGCGCTCGCGAACCGCCTCGACGACGTTGGCCAGATCGACGAGGGCCTCGTCATGGCTCTCCATGTCGCGCACCTTGACCTTGCCGGCAGCAAGCTCGTCGCCGCCCAGGACCAGGATGAGCTTGGCGCCCACCTTATCGGCCTGCTTAAACTGGGCCTTGAGCGAACGGCCCTGATAGTCGGCCTCGGTCACAATCCCTGCGGCGCGAAGCTGCTGCGTAATGGCAAAGACGTTCTGACGCAGCTCCTTGCCGGCATTGGCGACGTAGACGCACGGGGCCTCCTCGGCACCCAGGTCACTGCCAAAGGCCTGCAGGGCCAGCAGGGCGCGCTCAAAACCGACGGCGAAGCCAACGCCGGCCGTGGGCTTGCCGCCCTCGAGCTCGACCAAGCCGTCATAGCGACCGCCGCCACCGATGGAGCCGACGCCGGCGCCAGGGGCCTCGACCTCAAAGACGGTACGGGTGTAGTAGTCCAGGCCGCGCACCAGGGTGGGATCCTCGACGTACTCGATACCGGCGACGTCCAGATAGCGCTTGACCTGCTCGTAGTGCTCGCGGCACTCATCGCACAGGTTGTCGCCCATCAGCGGGGCGTCGGCCATGATCTCGCGGCAGTGGTCGTTCTTGCAGTCGAAGGCGCGCAGCGGGTTAAGCTCGGCGCGCTCGCGGCACTCGTCGCACATCTCATCGGCGTGGTCGAGAATGAACTGCTTAACCTGCTCGCGATAGGCCGGACGGCATTGGGCATCGCCCATCGAGTTAATGAGCAGACGGAGCTTGGACAGATCGAAGCCCAGGCGCTTGTAAAACTCCATGAGCATAATGATGCACTCGGCGTCTGCCGCCGGATCGGGAGCGCCGAGCCACTCGATGCCCACCTGATGGAACTGGCGCAAGCGGCCCTTCTGGGGACGCTCGCCACGGAACATGGCCTCGGCGTAGTAAGCCTTAAACGGCGTGGAGCCCTGGGGCACCAAGTTGTTCTCCACGACGGCGCGCACCACGCCAGCCGTGCCCTCGGGACGAAGCGCCAGGCGCTGCTTGGGCTTGAGCTTGGTATCGGTGCCCTCGGTAAAGACGCGCTCCAGGTTGGCGCCGCTAAACACGCGGAACATCTCCTTGCGCACGACGTCGGTCGACTGGCCGATGCCGTGGACAAACACGTCCACCTGCTCGATGGCGGGCGTCTCGATGGGCTTAAAGCCAAACGGCTCGAACACGCCGGCAGCAATCTGCTGCATCTTTTGCCAGGCGCGCATCTCAGCGCCGATAAGGTCGCGGGTTCCCTCCGCCTTCTGTGCCTGCATGGGCAAACACCTTTCTTTTGTATCGCGTCATAGGTAGTGGACATTATACGGCACAAAGCAGCAACGCGGCGGCGTGTCTGACCGAACGAGGGTATGGGGACTCGTTCGGCCAGACACGCCGCCGCGGTTTGTGATCCCTTTTCCTCCGTCCCCTTCGGATTACGTGATCCCTTGGGGACGGAGGAAAAGAGATCATTTCGTAGGCCCGTGGCTGCCCTGGAAACCGAATGACGGTACGAGCATCCATTCGGCTTCCAGGGCAGCCACGGGCAGAACAGGCAAACAGGAATAGGCGGCGACCCGCTACTCCCCCGTCACGCTTGCGCGCAGCTTGGCGGCGATGGGCTCGGATGCCAGCAGGAACACGAGCATGACCACGGAGCACGCCAGGCACACGATCCAGGTGCTCGCAAAGGAGCCCGTGGCATCGAACAGCACGCCCGAGACAATGGCGCCCACGGTGCCGCCGACCATCTCGAGCGAGGTAATGGTGCCCGTGACCTTGCCGAGATCGGCCATGCCAAACTGCTTGGACGCGGCAATGGTAGGCGTGATGGTACCCATGCACGTTCCGATACCAAAGCTCGCAGCGGCCACAATAGGACTAAGGTCCGTCGTCGGGAAGCACAGCGCCACACAGGCGACAATACACGCAACGGAACCCAGCACGTTGCCAAAGCGCAGGCCAAAGCGGTCGTAGATGACACCGAGCGAAATCTTGGCGATAACGACCGTGACCATGCAGGCAGAAAGCACCGTACCGGCCCACATGGGGTCGTGGCCACCCGTGACGATCTTGGCGCCGTTGACGGTAACGCTCGTCATGTTCGTAACTTGGTTGGGCAGGATGGCGCCATTGAAAAGCCCCATAAAGAGGAAGGCGACGACAAGCAGCCAAAACGCCGGGCTCTTCTTGATGCGAGACCAGCCAACGTTAACCTCAGGAGCCGTGTGCTCGTCCTTATCGCCGGCCGTCGAGACGGACGGGTCGCTCGGGTTCTCGCCGAGCGGCTTCAGGCCAATCTCGGAAGGCTTGGTGCGGAAGGAATAGTCATGCAGTTAACGAAAATGGTGTAGCACGTGGCCATGATGACAAAGCCGGAGGCCACCACGAGCCAGCCGGGGAAATATTTACTTTGCTGGGACATGGATTACTCCTTGTGGTCCGCAATGTATCCGAGAGCGACGGCGGCATAAGCCGCGGCGCCGAGAGGAAGCTCGGCATCGTTAAAGCGCGCCTTGGGATGATGCTGGGCAAAATGCTCGTCCGTATCGGTCACGGCCGCGCCCACGGTAAAGTACGCACTCGGAATCTCGCTCGAGATAAGCGCGAAGTCCTCGCTCGCCATGGCGTGGAATAGCGGCAGGAAGGCAGCCTTGGGCAGCACCGCGCCCACGTAACCAAGCGAGGCCTGGGTCATATCGCTGTCGAGCACGAGCGGCGGAACGTCCGAAAGCGTCTCGATGGCTGCCGGCGTACGATATGTTGCGGCAACGCCGTTGACGACCTCCGCGATACGCTCCTTGAGATGAGTCATGAGCTCGACATCGAAGCCGCGCAGCGTCCCCTCGAGCACACAGGTGTCGGGGATGACGTTGGCCGCCAAGCCGCCAGCGAACTTACCAACGGTAAGTGCGACTTCCTTGGCCGCTGGCACCTCGCGGGAGATAAGCTCCTGGAGCGCCAGGTGCACATGGACGCCGGCCGTGATGGGGTCGATGCAGATCTCGGGGCTCGAGCCATGGCCGCCCTTGCCCTGCAGCGTGATGCGGAAACCGTACACGCCCGAAAGCGCCGGGCTCCCATAGAGCACCAGGCCGAGCGGCGATTGGCTGTTGACGTGCATGGCAAAGGCAGCCTGGGGGCGCGGGTTCTGCAGCAAGCCATCGGCGATGGCAGCGCGTGCCCCCTCAAAGGTCTCCTCACCCGGCTGGAACAGCAGTTTGACGGTGGCATTGGCGTCGACAAGCTCGGCCTCGCGGGCCTTGAGCAAACGGGCCGCGCCGAGCAGCGCCGTCGCATGCATATCGTGGCCACAAGCGTGCATGCAGCCGTTGGTGGATGCAAAGGGCTCGCCCGATTCCTCGGCAACGGGCAGGGCATCCATGTCGCCGCGAAGCATGATAACCGTACCGGCTTGTTCGTCCGTGCAGACGCCATTGCCCTGGGCCGCGGCGGCACCGGCGCCGACAAGGCCCACAACGCAGGAACCATCGACGAGCGTGGCAAACGGGATGTCCATCTCGGTCAAGCGCGCTTGGATATACGCAGAGGTCTGTGGGAGGCTATTACCCAGCTCGGGCATCTGGTGTAGATCGTGTCGCCATGCGGCAAGCTCACCGGCAAATGCCTGGGCTTCTTTGACTAGGCCATCGCCGATAGCGGTCTGCGCCGCCGTGGTAGCCTGCGGCGCTGGTTGCGGTTGAAGATCGGACAGAGCTGGTGCCATAGATGCCCTCCAGTAACGTTTTTGCAGCACGCACTTTGACAGCGTAAAGTGCAAGGCACAACTGTAAGGGCATGACATAAAAAACGCCGCCCTGGGAGGGCGGCGCAACAAGTTGTTTACAATTGCGGGCGAGATTTTCGGCGCAAGAAATCGAAATGCGTCTCGCTCAAGATAATCGACAAAAAGATGAGCGCAAAGCCGGCAAGCAGGCGCGAGGTGAGCGCCTCCCCCATCAACAACACCGAGAACAGCACACCCGAGGGCGACTCCATCGAAAGAAGCAACGAGCCCGTCGAGGCCGGGACGTGCGCCAGACCGACGTTTTGGACGAGCAGTGCCACGCACGTGCAGCCCACCGAGAGGAAGACCATCACGCCGATAAAACTCGGCGTCCACACGGACAGAGGCGCCTGAGTCTCGAATAGTAGCGACGTGATTAAGCTCAAAACGCCATTGCCCACAAACATCCAAAACGTGATGACGTTGATATCCATCTTGCGGCCATACTTGGCGGTCACCGCCATCTGGATAGCAAAGAAGACCGCGCCGCCCAGCGTGATGGCATCTCCAGCATTGAACTCGACGCTATCGAGTGCCACCAGGCCAATGCCCGCCAGGCACAGCAATGCAGCGCCCAAGTTGTAACGGGTAAGCCTTTCTCCGCTCAGGACATAGCTCGCAAACGGCACGAGGATGCAATAGGTACCCGTCAAAAAAGCACTCTTGCCCGCCGTGGTCTGCGCCAGGCCAATCGTCTGCAAACCGTACGCGCCCCACATAAGTGCGCCCATACCAAGCCCGACGATAAGGTTGCGAGCATTAAAGTGTGCGATGATGCGTTTGCGGAAGATGGCGAACATAACCAGCGAAGCCGGGAGAAAGCGAACGTAGACCAGCTCGAACACCGGAATGGTGTCGAGTGCGTCCTTCATAGTGGTAAAGGAGTAGCCCCAGATAATCGCCACCGAAAGCAGTAGAACTTTCCAGAACAACGGCGAGCGTGCGCCGGCACCCCGGGGAATACCACCCGCGCCCAAATCCTCACGGGCCACAGGGCTATCGGGCATGTTTTCGATTTCGTTGGCAGCGTATTGGGCCATGGAACATCCTCGCGCTCAATCTGGGCGTGGTGTCCGCACGCGCGTGACCGCATGCCGCCTCATGGTCAAATAAAAACGGGGCGCACCGGACCCCCGGTACGCCCCGCTACTGTAGCAACAACCAAGTAACCCACGCAATTCACTACGCTAAAGCGTCGGTACAGAAAACCTCGATGTTCCGGCAACGTCAGCGAAAACGCCCCTAAGCGAGCAAGGTGACGTGAAATGGAAGGGCGCTGACCTTCTGGTCGCGCCCTTGAAATTGAACGTCAGATTGCCGCTTAGGGACGTTTGCAGCGTCGAGCCGTTACGCGGTTTGGTAAAACCGCGTAACTAAATAAGCTTTGTTGACTCCAGCTTTTCGATAATCCAGTCGTTGGCTTTGATGACCGGGCGGCGGAAGACGACGCCCAGTGCCAGCGACGGAATCAGATAGCTCGCCAGAATGCCAAGTTCAACCCAGTACTCCATATGGTAGGCGCCAGCCATGGCGGCATGCATGGCGTTGATGCCGTGAGTGAACGGCAGGAACGGGTAGATCGCCTGGAACACGGGGCCGGTCATCTCGATGGGGAACGTACCGCCTGAACCGCCGACCTGCATGACCAACAGCACGACAGCGAGCGCCTTGCCGATATCGCCAAACGAAACCGTGAGCGTGTAGACGATATTGGAGAACACGAGACTCGCGACCCAGCCCGCCAGCACAAACTGCAGCGGGTTGTCGCACTGAATGCCAAAGAACAGAATGTCGCCCGCGCACACGAGCGTTGCCTGCAGCAGGGCCAAACCGCCAAAGAACAGGTAACGGCCCAGATAGATCTCGTGCAGGCGTACGGGGATGAGCTCGTTGATAAGCTCATCGTCAACCGAGACCTTCATCATGGCCGCCAGAACAATCGAGCCCACCCACAGCGACAAAATCGTGTAGAACGGCGCCATGGCCGAACCGTAGTTGCGGATCGGATAGACCGGCTTGCGATCGAGCGCAACGGGGCCAGAAAGCGACACGGCCAGACCCTCGGGATCGTTGCCGATCATCGTCTTGATCGTGGCCAGATCGTCCGACATAAGAGCACCGTCGAGCTCGTCCTTGAAAGCGCTAATCTTGTCCGACGCCTCACCCAGTTGGTCAGAAGCCTTGTTGACGAGCTTTGCGGCTTTGGACAGACCCTTTGCGAGCGAGCCAGAGGCGTCGGTCAGACCGCTCACGGCGCTATCCAAGTCACCCGAGATACCGTTCAGGGAATCCAGAACGCCCGAGATGGTCTTCTTAAGCTCCTTGGCCTTAACCGAGAACGTGGAATCGTAGTCGGACTTGGCTCCCGAGATACCCGCCTTGGCATCGGCGATGGCCTGGTCGACCTCGGCACGCGAGTTGTTGACCTCCGCCATGCCGTCCGAAAGGGACTTTGCGGTCGCCGTCAGGTCCTTCGCATTGTTGCGGTACTCCACGGCAATTCTGCCCAGCGACGTAGCAACGGACTTGAGATCGTCTTTGAACTTGTCGTCACTCACCTGGTCGGCAAGGTTGCGGAGCTGATCGGCCATCGCATCGATATCGTCAGCACGCGTATTGAGCGCCGCTGCGGCTTCGTTGAGCTGAGACACCGTAAGGTAAACATGCTGATTCGCGGCATCGAATGCCTTCGCAAGCTCGGCGGACACGTTGTCGAACGAGCCCGCGCTTCCGTCAATCGCCGCGTCAACGGCATCGTTGGCGGCCTTGAGCGCTTCCTTGGAATCATTGATGCCGCTCTTGGCGTGCTCCATCAGCTGCTTCGTCGACTCATCAACGGTGCCCGTCTGCTTGAGCATGCCGCCCGCCGATGTCAGTGAATCGGACGTGGAGCTCAAAATGCCCGCGAGCGACGTCGCACTCGCCTGAACGTCCTGCAGGTCCTCGACCGAATCGCCCAGCGTCGAGGACAGATTGGCGATAAAGTTGCTCACCTGGTCGGTACTCATATAGTCGAGCAGGCTGGACACGGTCTTAAGGCCGATGGTCGTGATGGTCTTGGTAAAGGTCTCGTTGACCTGACTCTGGACGGCGCTCGAACCCTTTTCAGTCACGATCTGTGCGATGGCGTTGGCCTTCTGGTTCTCATAGAACTCGATATCGGCGTGCTTCACCTCGGTCGAGAAAAGCGTCATCATGTCGGCGCTAAACGTTTTAGGGATAACGACGGCAGCGTAGTACGCGCCCGACTTAACGCCCTCAATCGCCTTATCGCGGTCGTTGAGGACGACCCAGTCGAAGTTCTCGTTGCCGCGCAGGGTGGCGGTTACGTTTTCGCCCACGTTGACCTCGACGGGAATCAGATCGCTCTCGTAACCCTCATCGGTGTTGACCACTGCAATCTTAAGGTTGCCGGTATTGCCGTAGGGATCCCAGCTTCCGGCGATGTTAAACCATGCATAGAGACATGGCACGATGATCAGGCCCATCACGACGACTATGCCGATCACGGAGCGAGACACGTTTTGGACATCGCGCTTAAACAGGTGCAGGATGTTTTTCATTTATGCCTCACCTCCTTTAGAGTGCTTGCCAAGCGAGGTGGTGTCCCCGTCGTTTCCGTTTACGTTGTCAGCGCCGTCGGCATCTTGAGCCTTACGATGCGCACCGATATGCGACAGACGGCTCGTAGGCTGTTCGCCTCCCTTGGCGCCACGCTCGCTGGCGTTGAGACCAAACATGCGACGGGCGGCAGGGATGGCAGCCGTGTGCTCGCGCATCTCGCGGCGAAGGTCCTCGTCCGAAAGCGCCGAGATACGCATCTGGGTATTGAGGCTCGCACGGATGTATTCGATGTTGATGAGCCAGCCGCAGATGGCGATAACCGAAATGATCCAGATAACGAGCAGGATGATCTTGCCGTTATTGTCGATATCGAGCACCGTCGAAAGCACAAAGAGCAGAACCTGCACGCCTACCACGGCGGCAAAACCGCCCTTGATGTAGTACGGGTAGCGATGCTCAAACGCCACGGCATGATCGAGCAGCTCGCGACGGTACGAATCCGAATCGAGCATGACGCGCATGGCCGTGCGCAGCGAATAGCGCTGGCGCGGTAGGTCGTTGGACTCGCAGATCATTAGGCCCGTCGTGGAAAGCTGCTTATCAAAGAGCAGATTGAGGTTGAGCAGCAACGGGCGCAGCTGCAGACCGATAAAGAGCGCGATGGCAAGGAACACGCCCAGGATGCACAGGTTGAACAGGTAGTTGAACGAATACATGCCACCGACGGTCTCGCGCAGCAGGTTGATGCCATAAGTGAAGGGCAGCAGCGGATGCAGCCATTGGAAGAAGCCGGGCATCATCTCGATGGGATACATGCCCGACGAGCCGGGGATCTGCACAATGACGAGGATGACGCCAATGGCTTTACCGATATGCTTAAACGTGGTGGACAGCGCATAGATGATGTTGACGTAGGTGAACGAAATAGCGATGCCGCCCAGTACAAAGAGCAGCGGATTGACGCACTGAACGCCAATGACCAGGTCGCCCACCGTAACGATAATGGCCTGGAACGCGCCCAGGATCACCAGCAGCAGCCAGCGGCCAAAGTAGCCCTGACGCGCCGTAAAGCTACCGATGCCCTCGCGGTCGACCTCGAGTTTATAGATAGCGATGAGCACATAGCCGCCTACCCACAGCGCCAGATTGGTGTAGAAGGGCGCGATGCCCGAGCCAAAGCTCTTGACCGGATAGATTGACTTGGACGTCAGCTCAACCGGAGATGCCATGAAATCTGCCACGTCATTGACGTCGACGTCCATGAGGTCGGCTAACTCGCCCATAGACTCAGAGGTCTGCAGCGCCGCAATGTCATTGGCGGCGGTCGCGAGCTTGTCCTGAACCTTGGCAAGGGAGGCGTCGGTTTGGGACAGCGTGGTCTTTGCCTGCTTGAGCGTGGCGTCGAGCTGCGCCAGCGTGCCGCGCGCGCTCGCTATCGTGGGGGTCATACCCGACACAATGCCGGTCAAATCGCCCGAAACGGCGGCAAAGGAGTCAAGCGCGCTCGAAGCCTTCGGAAGTGCGTTCTGACCCAGATCGGTCTGAGCCTGACCGAGGCTAGCCGTACCGGTCTGAATTGCCGCGTTGAGTGCGTTGCTCGCGTTCGAGATTGCCGTAGCGTCGTTTGCCATGGCGCTCGACTGTGCAGAAAGGCCATCCTTGATGCTCTGCAGCTTCTGGTTTTGCTCGCGAAGCGAATCGATGGTCGATACAATGCGCGCGTCAATTTCCTCGGAACCTGTCGACGTGTCATTAACGAGAATCTCCAAGTGCCCGATAACGGCCTTATTGTGATCGATCGTCGCCTGGAGAGACTCGAGCGAGTTGTCGATGCGGGTGGTCGTAGATGTGACCGTACCCGTTAGCTTGCCAATCGCAGCGTTCGCGGAGGCTGACGTCTTGGTGAGTGCAAGGCTACCTTCCGAGAGTGCCTTGGAGAGCGAGGTGATAGAGTTGCCCGCCGTGGCGCGAGCCTCGCCCAGCAGGTCGTTGCCCTGGGAGATTGCCTGCGTCAGCGACGGTGCCTGACCTTGCAAGCCGGCAAGCGCCGCATCAGCCGAGGCGATAGCGCCACTCGTCTTATCGATGGCGGCATTCATATCGCCAATCGAATCGCGCACCTCACCCAAGGTGTCGGATGCCTCGGACACCGAACTTGTCAGCGAGTCCTGAGTCTGGGTTGCCTTGTCCTTTAAATCGATGCCGGCATCCTTGGCGATGCCCGCTACGGTCTCGCCCACCGTGGAGACAAACTCCGAGTTGATCTGCTCCTCGATGGTGTTGGCACCGGTATCGGTAACCTTGGGCGCAATGGCGCTCTTTTTCTCGTTGACGTAATAGGTCAGCTTAGGCTGATGGTAATTGCCATCGAGCATCGAGACGAGATTGTCGGAGAAGTTCTTGGGGATTACAATCGCCGCGTAGTATTCCCCGCTCTCGACGCCCTCTTTGGCATCGGCAGCCGAGTCGACGAAGGTCCAGCCCAGCCGATCGTTTTCCTTGAGCTGGTCGACCACCTTATCGCCCGCATTGAGCTCGCCCACTAGGTCGTTCTGGGTGCCCTGATCGTTGTTGGCGATGGCGATTTTAATGCCCTGGGTATTTCCGTACGGATCCCAGTTGGCAACGATGTTGTACCAGGCATACAGCGAGGGAATGACGCACACGCCCAAGGTAACCACCAGGGCGACGGGGTTCATAAGCAGTCGCTTAATGTCGCGCTTAAATATCGCAAAGGAGACCTTTGCGTTGGATAGTTTGCTGCCGAGACTCACGCTTGGACCATCCATCCTGTCGTTGAATCAAATCGTACTATCAACAACCATTGTACGTAGGCGCTTTAGCGTCTCGAAGCACAATGGTATTGAGTTTTGCGGGTAGCAATATACTACGAAGATTAGTTAACGTACAGTTGTACAGTATCTCAAATTTCAGCAGGTCGCAAAACCACAACCCGCACAAATTAGCAATCCGAATAGTCATTGGGAACGTTCTTAAATGACTAGTCAAACAAGAACGTCCCCGATGACTACTTAGGGCCACGAAAGCGTCGCAGGTTGAGCATAAGTCAGCGAAAACGCCCCTGAGCGAGCAAGGTGACGTGAAAGAGGAGGGAAGCGTACTTTGGTACGCGACCGACGATTGAACGTCAGATTGCCGCTTAGGGGCGTTTGCAGCGTCGACCGGTCCGTCGTTCGTTAGAACGGCGGAACCAATAGGTTCGTTAGAACGGCGGAACGAAGGGCAGCGTCGAGTAGTTACGCGGTTCGTAGAACCGCGTAACTACCCAATTACATAAGCTCGCAGACAGCTGCTGCGAAGGCAACGGGGTCCTCGGGGAGGATGCCCTCGACCAGCAGGGCCTGATCGTAGAGCAAGCCGGAGTACTGCTTGATCTTATCGGCGTCGCCTGCCTTCTGGGCAGCGACAAGCTTGTCAAAGACCGGGTGCTTGGCGTTGAGCTCGAGCACGCGCTGGCTCTTGGGCATGCCGTCGGGCGCGCCCTCGGGCCCCTTCTGGAGCACCTTCTCCATCTCGAGCGAAAGCGGACCCTCGGTGGTGATGCAAGCGGGGGCATCGGTCAGGCGCGCGGAGATGGCAACTTTCTCGACCTTGTCACCGAGCGCCTCCTTCATAGCGCTAAAGAGGTCCTCGTTTTCCTTGGTGGCGTCCTCGGCCTCCTTCTTCTCGTCCTCGGTCGCCAGATCAAGATCGCCAGTCGCAACGTTCTTGAGCTCCAGGTGACGATCCTCGACCTCGGGCTCGGCACCGTCGGCAACGGCCTTTTCGGCAGCCTCGCGGGCGGCGTCGTCCTCGTAGATCTTGGGCATATCGGCGGCCACGTACTCACGCATAGCCTGGAACGTGAACTCATCCACATCCTGCGTCAGCAACAGCACGTCATAGCCGCGCTCGAGCACGCCCTTTACCACGGGCATCTTGGCCAAGCGCTCACGCGAGTCGCCGGCGGCGTAGTAGATGGCCTTCTGATCCTCGGGCATGCCCTTGGCATACTCGGCCAGGGTGATCATCTTCTGCTCCTTGGCAGACCAGAACAGCAGCAGGTCGGCGAGCTCGTCGGCCTTCATGCCGTAGCTCGAGTAGATGCCGTACTTCAGACCGCGACCAAAGTTCTCAAAGAACTTCTCGTATGCCTCGCGGTCGTTGTCGCGCATGTCCTCAAGATCGGCAGTGATCTTCTTCTCGACACGCTTGGCAATGGCCTTGAGCTGACGGTTCTGTTGCAGCGTCTCACGCGAGATGTTGAGCGTCACGTCGGCAGAGTCCACGACACCGCGCACAAAGTTGTAGTAGTCGGGCAGCAGGTCGTCGCACTTCTCCATAATCAGAACGTTGGAGCTGTAGAGCGCCAGGCCCTTCTCGTAGTCCTTGCTGTACAGATCGAACGGGGCGCGACCCGGCACAAACAGCAGCGCATCGTACTCAAGCGTACCCTCGGCATGGAAGCTGATAGTGCGCGCGGGATCGTCAAAGTCGTGGAACGTGGACTTGTAGAACTCGTTGTAATCCTTCTGCTCAACGTCGGAGCTGCGCTTTTTCCAGATCGGCGTCATGGAGTTGATGGTCTCGAGCTCCTGGTAGTCCTCGTACTCGGGCTTGTAGTCGTCGCCGGCGTCCTCGGGCTTGGGTTTCTGGCGGCTCTTGCTCACCATCATCTGAATCGGGTAGCGCACATAGTTGCTGTACTGCTGAATCAGGCTCTTGAGGCCCCACTCGGTCAGGAAGCGATCGTAGGTCTCGGCCTCGCCGTCGGCGTCGAGCTTCTCGTTCTCGCGCAGCGTCAGGATGACATCGGTGCCGTGCTCGGCGCGCTCGCCGTCTTCGATGGTGTAACCCTCAAGACCATCAGACTCCCACACGTGAGCGGTGTCCTCGCCATAGGCGCGGCTGACAACCTTTACGTGGCTGGCAACCATAAAGGCAGAGTAGAAGCCCACGCCAAACTGGCCGATGATGTCGACATCGGAGCCCTGTTGCTCGGCGTTCTCGGTCTTAAACTCCTCGGAGCCGGAATGGGCGATGGTGCCCAGATTGCGCTCGAGCTCCTCGGCGGTCATGCCAATGCCGTTATCCGAGATGGTAATGGTGCGGGCGTCTTTATCAAAAGAGACGCGAATAGCCAGGTCGCCCTGGTCGAGCTTGACACTCGGATCCTGCAGGCTCTTAAAGTTGAGCTTGTCGACGGCATCGCTCGCGTTGGAGATAAGCTCGCGCAGGAAGATTTCCTTATTGGTGTAGATGGAGTTGATCATGAGGTCGAGCAGTTTTTTGCTCTCGGTCTTAAATTGACGCATGTGCAGTCCTTTCGCGCTACCCCCGTCCGCAAAAACGGCCCGGTTGCCCGAGCCGCATTGCAGACCTGCTATGTTCAGACTTAGATTTTATAACCCATTAGCGCGCATATATACATACGGAATCGAAAAACTGTATGTCCAAACGCTCTGATGCGCCAATTGCCAAGGAGTGTCCCCGACTGCCGGCAGGAAAGGAACGTCCCTATCTGCCATCTACGCGCTTGGCCATCCAAACATGGGGCTGGCCCTCGTCTTCGTAGTCCACCGGGGCAATCTGCGTGTAACCCGCCTTGGCATAGAGTGGTAGCACGTATTCCTGCGCGTGCAGCTTAATGAGCTTGGCGCCGGCATCACGCGCGCACGTATCACTGGCCTCGACAATCTTGCTCGCCAAACCGCGACGGCGCATGCTCGGCAGCACGGCCACGCGCCCCATAATGTAGGTCTCCCCCGCCGCGACGCCTTCGTCCAAGTCGCACGCCGGCGACATCGGAGCCTCTGCGTCAGCTGCGCGCTCAAGCTCTTCGGGAAACACGCGCGAGCAACCGGCAAGCTCGCCGTCTACATAGAGCGTCACATGAATGCAGTTCGGATCCTCGTCGATAGCGTCAAACTCGTTCTCGTAGCCCTGCTCGTCCATAAAAACGACGCGGCGCACCAACGCCGCGTCATCAAAGCATCCCGTCTTAAGTTGGATATCCATGGCTGCCCTTTCATTCAATGCGAACGTTAGGGACAGATTTTAGCGAAAATGAGCTCCGCGCACGCTAAACTTCGCGCGAGCCTTCGCCAGGCAGTCGTAATGACCCACGTTATGGGCATCGCTCGCGATGAAGCTGTACAGGTTCTGATCGAACAGGCGCTGTGCCGGCTTTTTCTCGCGACCAAAGCGACCGCCGGCAATAAAGTCCGCCGAAGCCTGCAGCTTGCAGCCCATATCGACCAGGCGCTCCGCCACGCTTACATCCTTTTGAACCGCACGATAGCGCTCAGGATGAGCGATGATCACCTGGTAGCCACGGCACTGCAAATCGTAAATCGTGTTCTCGTACTCTCTAAACGCATACGCATCGGCATGCGTCGAAAGCTCGAGCAGAAACTCGTTGGTCCCATCGAAATGCAAGTGATCCGCGGCATCGATACCAAGCTCAACGAGCTTTCGATGATTGACCTCGAAGCCCATCTGGAGCGGAAAACCGTCAGCGTTATCGCGCAGCAGCTCAAAGGCATCCCACATCTTGTCGTAATCAAAATAGGGATCACGGCAGTGAGGAGTGCAAACGATTCTGGTTACACCGGCCCGCTTGGCAGCCTCGAGCATCGCCAAGCTCTCTTCGAGATCGGCGGCGCCGTCGTCTACACCCGGCAAGATATGGCAATGAATGTCACGCATAGGTCAGCCTTAATCAACTAAACGTTTGCTCGGTTGGTGAAGATGCCCTTTTTGGAAGTGCCCTGATCGTCGGAGCCCTTCTTAACCTTCTTACCGTCCTTGGTGTAGTAAGAATAGTAGTACTCGCTGGTCTCGGTCTCACAGTAATTCATGACGGTACCGATGAGTTTGACCTTCTCGGACTTCTTAAGCTGGGCGATAGCGTTGAGCGCCTCTTCGCGCTTGGTAAAGTCCTCGCGCACCACGAACAGCGCGCCGTCGGTCAAGCTGGCAATCTCAGCAGCATCGATGAAGGTGCCGACCGGAGGAGCATCGAAGATGACGTACTGGAACTTGGCGGACAGTGCCTTTACCAGCTTGGCAAAGCGATGGGAGACGATGATGTCGGCAGGATTGGGAATGTGCGGCTCGGCATCGAGGAAGTAGAAGTTCTTCTGACCCGTCTCGACAATTGCCTGGTCAATGGAGATCTGCTCGGAAAGGACCGCATAGAGTCCGCCGCGCGAACGAACGCCGAGCATATCGGAAAGGGACCTGCGGCGCATATCGGCCTCGACCAGGAGCACGGACTTGCCGCTCGTGGCGATTGCCTGAGCAAGGTTAATGGAAACCGTAGACTTGCCCTCGTTGGGAATCGAGGAGGTAACGGTGATGGTGCGAATGGGGTCATCCACGCTCGCAAAGCGGATGTTGGCCAGAAGGGTCTTGGCGGCATTCTGTACAACGAGCTTATCGGTGTTCTTTGCCTTAGCCATGCCTATTTACCACCTTTCATAGCCGGAATTCGGCCAACAACGGGAATACCCAGGAGCTCTTCTGCCTCTTCGGCACCGCGGATGCGGGTATTGAGCATGTCTGCCAAAACGACATAGGCAACTGCGATAAAGATACCGGCGAGGAACGCGACGGCAATATACAGCGTGCGCTTGGGGCCGCTGGGGGCTTCGGGGGTCTTAGCCTCGTCGATAACGTTGATGCTCTGGGCAGCGCCGACGTTCTGAGCGACCGTACTCACCGAGCTGGCCATGGCCTTTGCGACCTTAGCCGTCTCCTTGGCATCGGTGCCGGTAACCGAAAGCGTAATGACACGCGTGGTGGTCTCGGAGGAAACAGACACCTTGTAGTCATCCAGATCGGTGAGGCCCAATTCATTGGCTGCACCGCTCTTAACGCTATCGCTATCCAGCAGCGTGGCGATATCGTTGGAAAGCATCTGGCTCGCCGAGAGATCGTTGTAGCTCATCTGACCGCTATCGTCGGTCTTGGCGAGAATGTACATGCTCGTCGTCGCGGTGTAGGTGTTGTCCATCGCAACGAAGGACACGATGCCCATGGCGATCGCGCAGACCACCGGAAGGGTGATGACCAGCTTGAGGTGCTTTTTGAGCAGCTGGAACAGTTCGAGAAGGGTCATGCAGCTTGCCTTTCATTTCCCCAGTTCGGATTGACAAAACTGTCCGTATGTTATCGCATCTTTTTACCGAGACCAAACTCTATACATAAGAAACAGGCTCTCCTGTAAAAATGTCGGAAGCAATCGTAAAATTGCACAACAACGCCGCACCCGAAAGTCAAATGCGGCGTCTACATCAATATCTATGTTGTATCGCTATGCGAATGGTTCGTCCTGCTGTATGGGAAACGTCACCGTAATGGTGGTTCCCACGCCCAACTCGCTCGACAGATCGAGCGTGGCGTGATGATACAGGGCCGCATGCTTGACAATGGCAAGCCCCAGGCCGGTTCCGCCGCGTGCCTTGGACCTACTCTTGTCCACGCGATAGAACCGCTCAAATACCTTGCCCTGTTCTTCAGGCGCGATACCGATTCCCGTGTCGGCGACAGCGAGGAACGGATGGCCTTCGTCGTTGGTGCCGCACTGCAGCGTAACCGTACCGCCGGGCCGATTGTAGCGGATGGCGTTGCTTGCCAGATTATAGATGAGCTCGTCGACCAAGCGCGACACGCCTTCGATGACCACAGGCTTGGTCTCATGACTTATCGTCACATTCGCCTGACGGGCAACCTGTTCAAGACGCTGCTCAACCGCGTAGATCGCACGCGAGAGCTCAATAGGCTCCGTGGACCCAATGGGCACTGCCTCGCCTTCAGTTGCACGTTCGGCCTCGTCCAAGTTAGACAGCGTAAGGATGTCGTTGACAAGCGCTGCCAAGCGGCCCGCCTCACGATAGATGCGACCGCCAAAGTTGCGCAGGTCGTCCTCGCCCTCGACCATGCCATTTGCGATGAGCTCGGCATAGCCCGAAATCGCCGTAAGCGGCGTCTTGAGCTCATGGGTGATATTCGCCGTGAACTCGCGGCGCATACGGTCGCTGTCCGCTAGCACCGCCATTTGGCGCTTGAGTTCCTGGCGCTGCGACTCGATACGCTCAAGCATGGGGACCATCTCGGCATAGGCGTGCTCATAGCTACGGCGTGGGTGGTCCAAATCCACCTCTTGCAACGGCGCGATGATGGCACGGGACTCACGGCGCGCCATAAAAAACGAGAGTACCGCACCCGCTGCTGCGATAAGCAGCATCGGCGCCAGCATCGACAGCAAAATCGCCGCAACGCCAGGCTGGGCCTGCGCCAAGCGGACGACCTGGCCGTTATCAAGGGTGACGGCGCGATACAGCATAATCTCGTCGAGTGTAGAGCTTGCGCGCTCCGCGGAACCCGAACCACTCTCAAAGGCCTCGATGACCTCGGGGCGATCGCCATGGTTGGGCAGTGTGGAAGGCGACGCCTCGTTGTCGTAGGCGACCGATCCATCCTTGTTAATCAGCGTGATGCGCAAGTCCTCGCGATCGAGGCTACGCAAGAACGGGATGGGCTCCTGCTGCTCGTCGAGGGCGGCAGCAATGAGCTCAGTTTCCTGCGCCAGATTGGCACTCGTGGCATCCGCCAAAGTGTTTTGCACAAAGAACGCACCCAGCACCGTAAACGCCACGATAACCGCCATGGCGCAGACAAAGATCGTCACAAAAACGCGGTGCGACAGCGTATGTTTTCCCTGGGGGGCGAAGACCACGGGTTACCCCTCCGATGCGGTGGCCGCGGTGTCGTCGCCTTCGGCACCATCACCGGCAGAAGGCTCGGCCAGGCGATAACCCACGCCGCGCACGGTCTCGATGGCGCTGGCATGCTCGCCCAGTTTTTGGCGAAGCGTCTGCACGTGCACGTCAACGGTGCGCGAACCGCCGTCGAAGTCCCAGCCCCACACGCTCTGCAGCAACGACTCGCGGGTAAAGACCACGCCGGGCTTGCGCATGAGGTACTCGAGCAGGTCGAACTCGCGCAGGGTGAGCTTAAGCGGCTCGCCGGCAACGGTCACCTCGCGATGGCTGGGCGAAAGCACGATGTCGCCCACGCTGAGCACATCGCTCGCCTGCTTGACCATGCCGCCGCGACGCAGCAGTGCGCGGCAGCGGCTCGCAAGCTCCATGAGCGAAAACGGCTTAGTCAGGTAATCGTCGGCACCGCCATCGAGCGCCATCACCTTGTCGAGTTCGGTGTCCTTGGCGGTAAGCATCATGATGGGCACCGTCGCCGTCAGGCGATCGGCACGCAGGCGACGCATAATCGCCAAGCCATCGGTGTCGGGCAGCATGATATCGAGCAGCACAGCATCGGGCACCCGTCGCGCCACGGCAGCTTTAAACTCGCCATCGCACGAAAAGCCCTCGGCCTCGATTCCCTGCTTGCGCAGCGCGTAGACTGTCAAATCCCTGATGTTGTCATCGTCCTCGACGTAATAGATCATGTTGAACCCCTTTGCGGCCGATATGACCGCATCTTAACCCTAAAGGCACCTTTACTAGATGGTATCAGCCAAAACGCCCCGTCAAATAATCCGCCGTACGCGGATCGGACGGATTCTTGAAGAGTTGCGCGGCAGGCGCGTGCTCCACCAGCTCACCCAGCAAAAAGAATGCGACCGAATCGGAAATACGCGCGGCCTGCTGCATGTTGTGCGTCACAACCACCAGCGTGCAAGTCTCCTTGAGCGCGCAGGCAAGCTGCTCCACCACGAGCGTCGACACAGGGTCGAGCGCCGAGGTCGGCTCGTCCATCAGCAGAATGTCGGGCTGCACGGCAAGTGCGCGGGCGATGCACAGGCGTTGCTGCTGACCGCCCGAAAGACCCAGGCCCGACTCCTTGAGCTTGTCCTTGACCTCATCCCATAGCGCAGCGCGACGAAGGGAGTCCTCGACCAGCTCATCGAGCACGGCGCGGTCGCGCACACCCATACCGCGAGGACCGTAGGCGACGTTGTCGTAGATGCTCATGGGAAATGGGTTGGGGCGTTGGAACACCATGCCCACGCGCTGGCGCAAACGGCAGATGTCGCAATCGCCCAGGATATCTTGACCATCGAGCGCAATCTTGCCCTCGATGCGGCAATCCTTGATGCCGTCGTTCATGCGGTTAAAGCAGCGCAGCAACGTGGACTTTCCGCAGCCCGAAGGCCCGATGAACGAAGTGATCTGCTTGTCGCGAATTTTGATGTTCACGTCCTTGAGCGCATGATGGTCGCCGTAAAACAGGTCAAGGCCCTCAACATCGATGCGCGTCGGCGAGGCGGCAAGGTCCTGCGCCGTGGGGTGAGTCGCATCCCCAACTTCGCGCTCGTGCGCGGCCTCGGCTTGCGCCTCCATGAGTCCCTCAAGCTCCGTAGGCTCCATCGCCGCAGCAGCCGTCATACCGCATACCTCCATATCGATTTCAATTCAGCAGTATCGATAGTAGAAATCGCAGCTCATACGCACGTGAGCGCATTGTCAGGTGTTTGTAAGGGCACCTACGCTACGCAGCGGGCAGCTCGATGGTAAAGACGGTATGCTCGGGCGTCGATTCGCACGCGATGGTACCGCCGTGCGCGCATACAATCTCCTTGGCGATGGCCAGACCCAGCCCAGCACCGCCGCGATTGGTCGCACGTGCCGCGTCCAAGCGATAGAACTTCTCAAAAATCACCTTGAGCTTAGCCGCCGGAATCGGATCACCCTGATTGATAAAGCGAATTCGCACGCCGCCGTCATCTTGGCGCCCAGCCTCAATCGTGATGGTCGATCCTTCGTAGCTATAGGCGATGGCGTTTTTCATGATGTTGTTGAACACGCGAGCCATCTTGTCGCCATCCACGAGCACCGTCAGGTCCTCACGCACATCAACTTGGACATCTTTGTGCTGCTCGTTGAGAATGGGATAGAACTCATCGACCACCTGCGCCAGCAGCAATCCCAGGTCGACGTAGCCGCGCGTGAGCACAATATCGTGGAAGTCAAAGCGCGTGATATCAAAGAACTCCTCAATAAGCGCGTCGAGTCGGTGCGCCTTGTCGAGCGCCACGCCCGTAAAGTGCGCGCGCTGCTCAACCGGCAGGTCGGGCGCCTCCTGCAACAGCGAGAGGTAGCCCACCACGCTGGCAAGCGGCGTGCGCAAGTCATGCGCCAAGTATGTGACCAAGTCGTCCTTGCGATGCGACTCGTCGCGTAGGGCTTGCTGCACCTTACGCTCGCGATCGCGCGCGCGGTTGAGCGCACCCTCGACCTCCAGGAAGTCTCCGTCGATGTTGTCCCAGGCGTCAGGATGATCGATCAGGCGGTCCTGGATACGGGCCGCAAGCACGCGGTCGGAATGCTGCTCACCCTGCTCATAGCCCTGGTAGTACAGAGCACGGCCGCAAAAGAACAAGACGCACACGGCAAGCGCCAGGACAAAGCCAAGCATGTTGAATACAAAGCCGGCATCGAACAGCACCGGTCCCTTAATGCCACCGAGTGCCACGGTGCCAATCGCCAGCGTCATGACCCACGCGGCACCGCCGATTACCACGCAACGACGCACGATTTCAAAGCGATCGATCAGCAAGAAGCCGATGAGTAGCACCGCCAAGATACCGGCGATGTTATCAATGCCGATTAGCAGCAGACTCAGCAAAAAGAGCAGCACCGTCGCGAGCGCGCGATTATCGACGACCGCCCTCACGTATTCAAAGAGCCGATCGGGCACCTCGAACGCCTGCCTATCGTCTTTTGTCATATCAATATCCTCACAAGCGAAAAGCGTTATTCGATGATGTAGCCGACGCCCCAGACGTTTTTGATAAAACGCGGCTTCTGAGCGTCGTCACCAATCTTTTCGCGCAGGTGACGAATGTGCACCATCACCGTATTGTTGGAGCCGGGCATAAAGTCCTCGTTCCACACCGCGCGGAACAGGTCCTCCACGGGCACTACGCTGCCGCGATGCTCGGCCAGATACAGCAAGATGGAATACTCGATGGGCGTGAGGCGCACCGGCGCACCGTCCACCGTCACGGAGCGAGCGTCACGGTTGATCTCGAGGCCGTCGAGCTGGAGGGTCGGCAACTCGGTCGCCTGCGCGCGGCTACCGTAGCTGGTGTAGCGACGCAACTGAGCATGAACGCGCGCGATGAGCTCCAGCGGGCGGAACGGCTTGACCACGTAATCGTCCGCGCCAAGCGAAAGGCCTTCGATCTTATCCTGCTGGGCATCGCGAGCCGTCAACATAATTACGGGATAGGTATGGCTGGCACGAATCGTGCGCAGCAGTTCAAAGCCGTCGATATCAGGCAGCATGACATCGAGCAGCGCCAGGTCAAACTCTTGTTCCAGAATTGCCTTGGCCGCATCGGCCCCGCTGTAGGCGATCTGGACGTCAAAGCCCTCCTTTGTAAGGTAGATACCAACCAGGTCGGCGATGGCCTTCTCGTCATCAACTACCAGTATGCGCTCGTTCATGCGTGCTCCTCTCGCGCTCCATTATGCCCGAGGCGGCGCCCGCCACACACAACAAGCGTGGGCGATTAAGTCGACCTTAAGCATCCTTGCGCCCGTTCGAGCACGAATGCGGGCCATGCGCGCTCGCAACGATCGTCGTCGCCGGCAAACGATATACTCTAGTGCCAGAAGAGACCATCCCGTCGAAAGCGAAATCTGTGAAGTCCCTCACCTCTTTTGCAAAGCGCTCAGCCCGGCTTGCCGCTGGCTTTGCCTGCGCCATCGCCCTTGTTGCCGGCGCGCCCGCTGTTGCCGGCGCCCAAGTGCTCACGACCGACGACGTCTGCGGCAAGACCGCCGACGTCCGCGGCATCACGGCAGAAAACCTGCCCGATATCGAGGCAACTAATGCCCTTGTTATGGGCAAGGACGGCACCGTCTACTATGGACGCGGCGCCGATGAGCAGGTAAAGATTGCCTCGATCACCAAGGTCATGACCGCAATCCTGACCGTCGAAAACTGCAAGATGGACGAGAAGGTCACGGTGAGCAACGCTGCCGCCACCGTAGGCAACTCGACCGCCGGCCTGCTCGAAGGCGACAAGCTCACCGTGGAGCAGGCACTACGCGGCCTGATGATCCCCTCGGGCAACGACGCCGCCATCGTGCTTGCCGAGTACGTGGGCAAAAAGATCGACCCCAAGACCAAAGACGCCGAGGCAACCTTTGTGAAGGCTATGAACGAGCGCGCCAAAAAGCTCGGCTGCACCGGCACGGTCTTTGAGAACCCACACGGTCTGGACTTTGATGAGTGGGCCGGCGACATGCACTCAACCGCACATGACGTGGCACTGATGATGCGGGAAGCCATGAAAAACGACACGATTCGTGAAGTCGTCGCGAGCGAGGATTCTTGGATTGAGGTCACGGGCGCCGATGGCTCAGACCATTCGCATTCCATGGACACGCACAACGTTTTGCTCGGTCAGGACGGAAACATTGGCGGCAAGACCGGCACCACCGACGACGCGGGCTATTGCTTTACGAGCGCCTACAACCGCGACGGCGACGAGATCTACACCGTAATTTTGAACTCCACCACCACCGACCAGCGCTTTACCGATACCGCCACCCTTGCCAACTGGTACTACGGCCACAAGGTCACGGTCGCAATCGCCAACACGCAGGAGAAGACCGCCAACGGTAACCCGCTCATGGCACGCATTAGCCAGACAGATTGGACGGACAAGACGATCGACGCCACGCTCGCCGACCCTGCCGCACAGGCAACGGTGTTCTCACTCGCCGGCGAAGTGACCGAAAAGGTTAACTACGATGACCTTTCGGGCACGGTGCATGTTGGCGATAAGGTGGGCAGCGTTACGCTTAAGCAGGACGGCACCAAGATCGCCGTTATGGACCTGGTCGCCGACGAGGAAGGAACGGGGCCGAATCCCATTGAATGGCTCCTTGTGAAGCTTGATCGCTTGGGCCGTCGCATCGACAACCGCCCGCTCACGGCAGAAAGCGAGACCGTCGCCAAGGCGCCCGAGGTGTAGGGCGCAAGAATAATAAGCCCACTGAAAGGAGGCGTCCGAAAGGATGCCTCCTTTTTTGAGGTTCGAATCCCCAGCTAACGTGGTTCAACTAAAAAAGGGTCCCTTTCGGAACCCTTCTTTAAAGTCTTACTGGCGGAGAGCTGGGGATTCGAACCCCAGATGCCCTTTTGGGGCATACTCGCTTAGCAGGCGAGCACCTTCGGCCTCTCGGTCAGCTCTCCGTAACAGCCGTTCTATAGTAACCAAACAGCCAAGGATGAGCAAGAGGAAATTTTCTAATTGCCTAGCAGCCTTTCCTTCTTGAAAGCTTCACCTACCCCAGCGAGCGGTTGAGGGAGCCGAGCTCGTCGTTGCCCATGGTGCGCCACATTTGGAAGATACAACCGCGCGCCAGGAAAAAGAAACCGTTGTCGACCAGTTGCACAGCGGCATCTGCCAGCTGATTCGTCACGGCGGACACTGGCGGCAGCTCTAGTCCAGCCTTATGGATGGTCTCGACCGCTTCCTCGAACGTCGGAGGCTCGCTGACGCCCATCTCGTTCATAAGGCCCTGCATTTCTTCCAGCGCGCTGCTGCCCGACTCCTCGCCGCGCGGCACCAGACGGTAACAAGCCAGCGCCAGGTCGAGCTGATCGCAATTCCAATAGGCAAACGCCAAGCGATAGAACAGGTAGCCGATTGCAGAACGATCGCTGGCAATACGTAGGCCGTGGCGCGCCACCTCGATAATCTCGTCAAAGCGCTCCAGACGCGCAAGCACGTTGATGAGCGCAAAGTGCGACTGCATGGACGAGCGCGCCAGATCGTAAAGATGGCGCACCTCGGGCAGTGCTCGTTCAAAGTCCTCTTGCTCGGCGTAAAAGCTGCAGATCTCGTGCTGGGCAAAGTACAGCGCATCGGGCGCACGAAGGATTCGCACAGAGCGGTCTTCTTCCAACACCGGTAGCACCATGCGCACCAGCTGGTTATCGCAAAACTGCGTTTGAACCGGACCTGTCGCCAAAAGCTCGGCGACGGCGCACTTAGCCTCCAACTCCTCAACAAGACGGGAAAAGCCTTCAAAAGCACCTGTACGGTCGACTTTTGCCTGCTCGCGCAATTCAACAACACGGGCCACGTATGGGTCGTCGTCCTCTTCCATGACCTCCAGCTCGTCAGCCGTATCGGCAAGCAGCAGATCGCGCAGTGCCGGCGGCAGCATGCGATGGTCATCACGCGGACGAGCATGAACCTCCGCCGGCTCAATCGTCTCCGGAGCGGTTGACTCATACGCCTCAAGCACACGCTTGCACGGCATATCGTCCATGTCCATGCTCTCAAGATCCTTGGCGACAGGCACGCAATCGGCCAGATAGGCCGCGCGCCCAAAGAAATACGTTGCGACAACGCACTCGCCCTGCTCACTGTCGGGAGCAGCAATCTGCACATAGCAGCGCGTGATGCAGGTGCCCGCGGCAAAACACGCTGCCGCAAGCGTGAGCGCCACGCGCGCATCGTGCTCCGCGGCCCAGATCGTGCGCGTGTCCTCGTCCAGCTCGTGCCAGGCGTCATCTTGAGCGTCGTATTCACGTTGCGGCATGGCATCAACGACAGACTGCCCAAACCGAACGAGCATAATCCCCTCGGCAACGTTTGCCCGATAGGTATAGTCGAGCCGCGTGACCACGTTAAGCGCCTCGACAATACGCGCGAAGCGGGTACGCACATCCCACTCACCGCCCGGCTGGCAAGCCACCGTACCCGGTTTGCCCCACGGGTTATCGCTCGAGGCCGTATCAAGCAGTCGGGGAACATCGTTGGTCGTCTTGGCGATATGCCACGCATCAAAGAGCGCGCAGCCCTCAAGGCTCGGCGAGGATGCCGCAGGGACCAATCCGGCCCCGATGTGCTCAAGGATGCCGGAGAGACGGTTAAGACGGCACTCGATGGCAAGCAGCATGTCAATCTCGTCCTGGTCCAGCAGGCTGCGATCAAAATTGAGATAGAAAAGCTTTGAGCGATCGATGCGAGCCAGGCTCATCTCGGACTTAGCGGCGATGGTGCGCAAGCGAGGCAAGTCAATTTCACTCATAAGGGCGGCGGCATAGCGCTCGATACCGCTCGGATTCTCGGCATGGTCAACGCGGTAGAGCAGCGTCTCGATAGCGTCAGGTAGCGGTGTCGTGTTAAAGCCCAAAAACACCTCGACCGGCTCGGGCAGCTTTACGAGCTTGATCTTGTCGACAACGTTTTGCATACCCTCGTCGAGTCCGTCGGCGTCCGCCGTGCTCGCAATGGTATTTTCGGAGTCAGCGAATATCACGTAGCGCAGGAACATCGATGCCATGAACTCACCGTAAGGAAGGGAGCGGGTCGAATTCCATGTCTCGTGATCGGACTGCTCGCGCATGGGACCTTCGGGAGAGCCGACGGTTCGCGCGCACGCGCGCATCGTGCCGTTTGCTCCCCTCACCATAATCTCACCAATACCGGAGTCCGACTCGTCAAGGACCAGTTCCATGTCGGGATCGTTGGGCAGCGGAGCCTCGCTGACGGGGCGGTCCACCTTGTACACCTCGCCCGAAACGCTTACGTAGCCCAAAAGCGACACATGGCTTTTGCCAACGAATTCGACGACATAACAAGATTCATGCTGATCCTCGCCAAAGAGTTTCCAGACCACGCCATATGAGCGTCCCGCAGGCTGCTCGGGCATCGCCGGAAAGCGCTTCTTGGGATCGAGAAACCTGAGCTTGTATGTCGGACGCTCTGCCACGGAATATCACCCTGATCGGTCGCTTGAAGAAGGAGTGGTCGCGAATAAGTCGCGACATCTACTCGGAATCTTACACGAGTCGACAGGAAATCGTCCGCTTTACGCCCGCGCCTCGACCGAGGTTCGAATCCATGCGGTGTTTACGTAAAAGAAAAGCCCCCGTTGCCGGGAGCTTTAATCTCAAATGGTGCGGCGTATAGGATTCCGCGCATCCGCTGCGCGGATCCGCACCGGCTTCGCCCGCCTGCCGGCGTGCTCGCCCGCGGGCTAAAAACGCTCCGCGTTTTCTTTACGCCCGCGCCTCGACCGAGGTTCGAATCCATGCGATGTTTACGTAAAAGAAAAGCCCCCGTTGCCGGGAGCTTTAATCTCAAATGGTGCGGCGTATAGGATTCGAACCTATGACGTTCTGATTCGTAGTCAGACCCTCTATCCAGCTGAGGTAACGCCGCGACTTGTTGATTATTATGCACAGGGACTGAATAATGGTCAAGCATTTTTTCAAAAAAAGTTATCGAATTTGATTTTTAATCATTTGGAGGGCTTGGCGCGATCTTCGACGCATCGCGATATAAGAAAAGCCCCCGTCGCCGGGAGCTTTAAAGCTAATTGGTGCGGCGTATAGGATTCGAACCTATGACGTTCTGATTCGTAGTCAGACCCTCTATCCAGCTGAGGTAACGCCGCGACTTGTTGATTATTATGCACAGGGACTGAATAATGGTCAAGCATTTTTTCAAAAAAAGTTATCGAATTTGATTTTTAATCATTTGGAGGGCTTGGCGCGATCTTCGACGCATCGCGATATAAGAAAAGCCCCCGTCGCCGGGAGCTTTAAAGCTAATTGGTGCGGCGTATAGGATTCGAACCTATGACGTTCTGATTCGTAGTCAGACCCTCTATCCAGCTGAGGTAACGCCGCGACTTGTTGATTATTATGCACAGGGACTGAATAATGGTCAAGCATTTTTTCAAAAAAAGTTATCGAATTTGATTTTTAATCATTTGGAGGGCTTGGCGCGATCTTCGACGCATCGCGATATAAGAAAAGCCCCCGTCGCCGGGAGCTTTAAAGCTAATTGGTGCGGCGTATAGGATTCGAACCTATGACGTTCTGATTCGTAGTCAGACCCTCTATCCAGCTGAGGTAACGCCGCAACGCACGGATTATTATGCACGCGAGCCCCCGATGGGTCAAGCGACAATTTGAAAAAAATTTTTACGGAGTGGTGATTAAGCTGTTCGCGCCTCGACCGAGGTTCGAATCCATGCCTGGTTTCCTAAAAAGAAAAGCCCCCGTTGCCGGAGGCTTCAAGTTCAATTGGTGCGGCGTATAGGATTCCGCGCATCCGCTTCGCGGATCCGCGCCGGCTTCGCCCGCCTGCCGGCGGACTCGCCCGCTCGCTAAAAACGCTCCGCGTTTTCTTGACGTTCGCGCCTCGACCGAGGTTCGAATCCATGCCTGGTTTCCTAAAAAGAAAAGCCCCCGTTGCCGGAGGCTTCAAGTTCAATTGGTGCGGCGTATAGGATTCGAACCTATGACGTTCTGATTCGTAGTCAGACCCTCTATCCAGCTGAGGTAACGCCGCAGCGCAAGACATATAAAACCACTTTAGTTCGTTAGAGTCAAGCAAAAACTCAAACTTTTTTTCGCGCGAGCCGCAATTTGTCACGCTGCACCACAAGCATCAGCGCTTCTCGTGCGATCGATTGGCTTTTCGATCACATCGAACCCGGCGCCAAACTCCCCCAGAAGCGACCGCACCCGTTGGGCACAGTCGTAGTCGGCAAACGAGATGCTCAGCATTTGGGCCACCTGATTAGAAGTTCCAACGCCATAGAAGTGCTCAAGGACAACAAGCGCCTCATGCGCCACAAAGGTCTCGACCACATGCGGCGACTCCTCATAGCACCATTGCGTCAATGGTCCCTCACTCGTCTGCCGAACCACCAAGCCACCCATACCCGACGGCTCGCACGTTACCAGCAGCTGCTCCCCGCCCTCATCGCTCTGGAACAAAACAACCCGCTCGTCGAACAGCCCCATCACATCCCCTTTCTCTTGCTCTTAGTTAGCAAAAGCATAGCAGGTAGATGCATGTATACAGAACGTCTGTTCGTGTGTTTTCTATCGAGCTGTCCGCACGGCATGGTATAGCCGTACACAAAAAGGGCGCCCCTAAAAGGAGCGCCCTCGCAAATCGCCTATGCAGCTAGTTTACGCGACCGGCTCGATCTTCTCGAGGCCGCCCATGTAAGGACGCAGAACCTCGGGGATCGTGATGGTGCCGTCGGCGTTCTGGTAGTTCTCCAGAATGGCAGCCATGGTACGACCAGCCGGCAGGCCGGAACCGTTAAGGGTGTGCAGGTAGCGCGAACCCTTGAAGTTCTCGGGGTCGCGATACTTGATGTTGGCACGACGGGCCTGGAAGTCGCCGCAATTGGAGCAGGAGCTGATCTCCTTGTAGGCGTTGTAGCTCGGCAGCCAAACCTCGATGTCGTAGGTCTGACGGGCAGAGAAGCCCAGGTCGCCGGTGCACAGGCTAATCACGCGATACGGCAGGCCCAGCTGCTGCAGCAGGTACTCGGCCTCGGCGGTCATGCTCTCGAGCTCCTCGTCGGACTCCTCCGGCTTGGCAAACTTAACCATCTCGACCTTGTCGAACTCGTGCTGGCGAATGATGCCGCGGGTGTCGCGACCGGCGGAACCGGCCTCCTCGCGGAAGCAGGGGGTGAAGGCAGTGTAGCGGCGAGGCAGAGTGTCGGCGTCCAGAACCTCACCGGCATGCAGGTTAGTCAGTACGACCTCGGCGGTAGGGATCAGGAAGTTGTCGCCCGAGACGTGATAGGCGTCGTCCTCAAACTTGGGCAGCTGGCCCGTACCGAACATGGTCTGACGCTTGACGACGATGGGCGGCCACCACTCCTTGAAGCCACGGCTCGTGTGCGTGTCCAGGAAGAAGTTGATAAGGGCGCGCTCCAGGCGGGCGCCGGCGCCACCGAGAACGGTGAAGCGGCTGCCGGAGAGCTTGTTGCCACGCTCGAAGTCGAGGATGTCCAGATCGGTGCCCAGATCCCAGTGCGGCTTAAAGTCGAAGTCGAACTCGCGCGGGGTGCCCCAACGACGGCGCTCGATGTTCTCGTCCTCGTCCTTGCCGTACGGCGTGGCCTCGCAAGGAATGTTGGGCAGGTGAGCCATGAAGTCGTACTGCTCCTGCTCGAGGGCGGTGCGGCGCTCGGCCAGACCGTCAATCTTCTCGTTGACGGCGCGCACGGCCTCTTTGGCGGCCTCGGCCTCGTCCTTCTTGCCCTCCTTCATCAGGGCGCCGATCTTCTTGGACTCGGCATTGCGCGTGGCTTGAAGTTCCTCAACCTCAGTGATGACGGCACGACGCTCGTCGTCGAGCTCAAAGAACTTCTCGCGATCCCAAGACGTCTGGCGGTTAGCCATGGCGACATCGATGGCATCGGGGTTCTCGCGAACAAACTTGATATCAAGCATTAGATCCTCCGGCGATATACATTCCATTTAGGTTGCAACCTTGTACATGTATGGGCAAGTATATACTTATGAGCGTTTACGACCCAACTCAACTACGCAAGAAGGCACCCAATGGACGCAGTTTTTTCCTTTTTGTTTGGCACCCGCACCGGTTTTGCCATCCTTTTCGCCGGCGGCATCCTGCTGTTTGCGATTATTGCCTTTGTAATGGAGAAGCGCACCCATAAGATGTATGTCGACCGCGGCCCCAAGTCCGAGGACGAAGAAGACAGCTTCTGGGACTAGCCTGCCAATAGGGACAGGTTTATTTTGGTTGGTTTTATCTGGGCAAACGCAAGCGCCCCGCAACTGGAATTGAGCCAGTTGCGGGGCACTTTTCGCTAAAAGGACAAAACCGCAGGAAAAACCTGCCAAAATAAACTGTCCCTTTTTTGGTCGGTTTTACTGGAGGGTTGCGTCGATTGCCTTGACCAGGGCGCTGCGCATGCCGGCGTCCTCGAGCGCAACGACGCCCTTGATGGTGGCACCACCGGGCGAGCATACGGCATCCTTCATCGCCGCAGGATGCTGGCCAGTTGCAAGCTGCAGCTTTGCCGTACCCAGCACCATCTGGCTCACAATGCGATAGGCATCAGCACGCGGGATACCGTGCTTGACCGCTGCATCGCCCAGGGCCTCGATTGCCATAGCGACAAATGCCGGAGCGCAACCACCCACCGTGCCGCCCACGAACAGCAGGCTCGTATCGAGCTCGACCACCGCACCGAGCTTGCCAAGCAGATCAAGCACCACTGCGCTCTGCTCATCACTAAGCGTGGAAGCCTTCTCGCAAGCGATGACGCCCTCGCCCACCGAAACCGGCGTGTTGGGCACCGTCGAGATATGCGCGACGCCCGGCAGGACCTGCTCCCACTTGGCACTGTCCCAGGTCCAGGCAACCGACAGAACGACCTTTTTGGCAAGAGCATCCTTGAGCGGGGCGAATACCTTCTCGATCATGTACGGCTTGACCGCAGCGACCACGATATCGGATGCGGCGACAACCTCGGCGGCATCGTGGCAAGCGGCCATCCCGCGCGCCTCACAGCGCTCAACCAGTGCGTCGTAGCGACCCGCACAGGCGCACATGTCGCTCGCAGCTACACCGGCAGCGATCCAGCCATCGGCCATAGCGCTCGCCATATTGCCAAAACCGACAAATCCAATCTTCATATCACATAGTCCTTTCAGACACATTCCTCAAAACGAAAGCTATTGTCCCACGCCATTGTTTCGTATTGCTGACCTATTTGTGATACGGCTCGCCGCGGCTAATCTTGCAGGCGCGGTAGATCTGCTCCAGCAGCACCACGCGCGCCAAGTTATGCGGCAAGGTAATACGTCCAAAGCTGAGCATCTCGTCGGCTCGCGCGCGCACGTCATCGCTCACGCCGTCCGATCCGCCAATTACAAAGGCGATGTCGCTGTTACCACGTAGCATAAGATCATCGAGCCGCGCCGAAAGTTCCTCGCTCGAGCGCTCTTTGCCCTCAATGGCCAGCAAGATCACATGTGCTCGAGACGGCAGGGCTGTAAGAATCGCCGCCCCCTCCTTGTCGCGCGCGACATCCACGCCGCCCGCCTTAGCCGGGTCGATATCGGCCACCTCGCGGATATCCACCTTGGCATAGGCACCTAGGCGCTTGGTGTACTCAGCGCACGCGTCCTTCCAAAAGCGCTCCTTGAGCTTACCGACGCAAACGACGGTGTATTTCACGCGCGCCTACTCCTTCGAATCGTTTTGAACTTTGCCGGCGGCCAGCATCTGCTCGAACATCGAGGCCGACTGCGAAAAGTCGCTCGGCAGCACGACCGTCGAGGTTTTACCCGTGCGAGCGAACTCCGTCATCATCTCAGACCACTGCGTAAACATGAACAGTTGGTTGGCCTCGTCATTGCCGACACCCGTCTCCTGGATGATCTCGAGCGAATCTTTGATACCCAGTGCGATGGCCTTGCGCTGGTTGGCGATGCCCTCGCCCGCCTTTTCCATTGCCTCGGCCTCGGCGGTCGCCTCGGTGACGCGCTTGATGCGGTCTGCCTCGGCGAGCTCCTGTGCCGCAGCGCGCTTGCGCTGGGCGGCGTTGATGTCGTTCATGGAGTTCTCAACCTCGGTCGGCAGTGCGATTTTGGTGATGAGCGTCGACACGAGGGTGAAGCCGTAGGCGGCCATCTGCTCGGAAACGGTAGCGTTGACATCCTTGGCGATGTCATCCTTCTTGGCAAAGACCTCATCGAGTGTGTAGACAGGAATCGAAGAGCGCAGGGCGTCGGTGATGAAGTCACGCATCTGGTCGACGGGCTCCTGCAGCATGTAGTAGCTCTTGTAGATGCCCGAATCTGCCGGGCCGGCGCCCATGTCGTAGCTCACGTGGTACTGAGCGGAGACCTCAAGGCCGATGGTCACGTTGTCCTGGGTCTTAACGTCGATGCCAAAACCGTTTTTCATGGTGCGCAGGCTCACCGTGGCGGCCTTGCGGTCGATCACGGGCACCTTCACGTGGAAGCCCGCGTTGACGATACGATTGAACCTACCCAAGCGCTCGATGATCACAGCGTGCTGCTGCTCAACGACGTAGCAGGCGTTGGGGAGCAGCAACAACAGGATGATGATGGGAATCAAAAGGCTGGTAAGGGCGGCGATGATACCGGAAAACAGCATGGTCTCTCCTCTGATAGGCACACGTTGGCATTAGGATACCCGTCCAAGGAGATCGTGCATAACAAAAAAGCTCCCATTGCTGGAAGCTCTTTCAATCCATGGTGCGGGCGAAAGGACGTCCGCGTATCCGCTTCGCGGATCCGCACCGGCTTCGCCCGCCTGCCGGCGGACTCGCCAGCTCGCTAAAAACGCTCCGCGTTTTCTTGACGCTCGCTCCTTCACAGGTTCAAGTCCCTGCGATGGGCCCATAACAAAAAAGCTCCCATTGCTGGGAGCTCTTTCAATCAATGGTGCGGGCGAAAGGACTTGAACCTTCATGGGGTTGCCCCCATACGGACCTGAACCGTACGCGTCTGCCAATTCCGCCACGCCCGCGTGCAGGAATTAGAATAACGGAGCGCCACCGCGAACGCAAGAACTATTTTTGAAAAAGTTTGCAGGCATTTTCCCAAGCTGCTCGCGCGATTGCCTCAGCATCCTCGCCGGTACGATCGACACGGTCGTTGACCAGCGTGTTTGCCGTGATAGAAATCATTGCCGGCTCGCATTCAAGACCGCGGATGGGCTCCGGAGCCATATACGGGCAATCCGTCTCGAACAAAATTCGATCGAGTGGGGTTGCCGCAAATGCTTCGCGCACGTCGTCGTTGCGCTTAAAGGTGGCCGCACCACCATAGGCGATATAGCAGCCCAGCTTCACAAAGCGCTCCATCGTGGCGCGGTCCTCGCCAAAGCAGTGCAGCACACAACCGGCCTGGGGCACGCCCACCTCACGAAGCACGTTGTACGCATCCATATGCGAGGTGCGCTCCCCATCCGAGTCCTCGTGCCGCAGGTGCAACTCCACCGGCACGTTACGGCACACGGCAAGCTCGAGCTGGCGCGCCATGCAGTCAATCTGCACGTTATGAGGTGCCGGCGCGATATCGTCATCATAGTCCATGTGGTAGTCCAGGCCGATTTCGCCAATACCGGCGCACAAAGGGTCATCAAGCGCAGCAACAACCTGCGCGTGAATGTCGTCGGTATAGTCCGGCGCGCCATACGGATGCACGCCGGCAAGATACTTGATCTGCGGGATATCCTGCATCGGCAGAATTTCGCGCGTCAGCCAGTCGCTATAGTCCGTCACGCTGCGCTTGTCGGCGATGGGGTCGAAGACCGTCACCAACAGGTCGATGCCTGCCGCCTTGGCACGCACGAGTGTCTCGGGCACATCCTTGCCCCAGAACGAAAGCAGATGCGCATGCGTGTCGGCAAGCGGTGCCAAGGGCACGGGACAAGCAACCGTCTTCTTTTTCTTGGTAAACGTCACGCGTTCGGCATTAAGCGTCATGGGAAAGCTCCCGAGCCAGGCACACAAAGTCGGCGACGCCGAGCGTCTCGGCGCGCGTGGTGGGTGCGATACCGCAAGCCTCAAAGGCGGCATCGAGCACGTCCTTGGCAAAGCCGTTGGCGCTCATGGAATTGCGGATGGTCTTGCGACGCTGAGCAAATGCAGCATCAATCACGCGGGCTACAAATTCGCGATCGAGTCCTTCGGGCACCACACCGTCAACACGGTCGATACGCACGACGGCCGAGTCCACGTGTGGCGCCGGCATAAAGCAACGCGGCGGCACCTCAAAGCGACCCGTTACCTGCGCATACAGGCCAAGCTTTGCCGTATAGCCGCCATAGGTCTTGTTGCCCGGCACTGCGGCAATGCGATCGGCAACCTCCTTTTGCACCATGACGACGGCGCGCTTGAGCGCCGGCATCGTCTGGAAAAATTGCAAAATGATCGTCGCCGCCACGTTATAGGGCAAGTTCGCGACAAATACCGTCGGCTCACCGCCCGCAGCCTGCTCAATCTGCTCCGGCGTCACCTTGAGCGCGTCGCCCATGATAAAGCGGAAGTTGGCATAGTCGGCGGCGTGAGCATCGAGCACCGGCTCAAGCTCGGGATCGGCCTCAATGGACGTAACGCACGCCGCTTCCTGCAGCAACGCAAGTGTCAAAGTACCGCAACCCGGACCCACCTCGAGTACGCGCTCGTCACCTGCAAGCTCGGCAAGCTCGCAGATACGCTCGATCACATGATTGTCGATTAGAAAGTTCTGGCCCAGGCGATGCTTGGTCGCAAGGCCAAACTCCTCCAGCAGCTCCCTGGTGGCCGTGGGGTTTGCCAAAGGCGAAGTTGTCATAGTTGCCTCCTTAGCATGATGGCGGCGTCTTGAAACGAAAGGGCATGGACCGTTGCGGCCATGCCCTTACATCTAAACAGCAAATTGCCGATATGGCGCTCGCGCGGTCTCTACGCCAGACGCGGGAACAGCGGATCGCCCTTCTCGACAGGCTGACCACCAGCAAGCAGGCCCCAAGCGCAAATGCCCTTGAGGTCGTCGGTCGCGGCCTCGTTCTCGCAGGACAGGCGGCGCAGGGCCTCGGCAGAGGTCTGAGGCATGAGCGGCATCAGCAGGTGAGCGGCAATGCGGATGGCCTCGAGCAGGTTGTAGATCACAAACGCCAGCTCGTCAGCCTTAGCCTCATCCTTGGCAAGCGCCCAAGGCTCGGAGTCCTCGATGTAGTGGTTGGCGGCGTGGATGAGCTCCATAACCTCGTCCTTGGCTCCGCCGTAATCGAGCACGTCCATCTTGGCCATGTAGCGGTCGACCAGGCCATCGGCGATCTTTGCCAGCGGGTTGTCGAACGCATCGAACGATGCGGGCTTGGCGGGCGCGCAACCGTCAAAGTACTTGCCGCTCATGTTGAGCGAACGCGAGATAAGGTTGCCCCAGCTGTTAGCCAGGTCGGCGTTGTAGACCTGCTCCATGCGATCGAAGCTGATAGCGCCGTCGGTACCGGGAACGACGTCGGTCATAAAGTAGTAGCGATAGCCCTCGACGCCCAGCATGTCGATAACGTCCTGCGGAGCGATGGCGTTACCGCGGCTCTTGGACATCTTCTCGGCCTTGCCGGTCTCGGCATTGCGCACGGTCAGGAAGCCGTGGGCAAAGACGTGCTCGGGCAGGGCCTCGCCGATGGCCATGAGCATGGCGGGCCAAATGACGCAGTGGAAGCGGATGATGTCCTTACCCACGATGTGGAACTGCGCGGGCCAGCGATAGGCCAGCTCGGCACGCGCCTCGTCGGTGTCGACACCGTAGCCGACGGCCGTCATATAGTTGAGCAGCGCGTCAAACCATACATAGGTCACATGGCCCTCGTCAAACGGAACCTGGATGCCCCAGTCAAAGCTCGTGCGACTCACGGAAAGGTCGTTGAGGCCGCCCTCGACAAAGCTGCGAACCTCGTTCATGCGGAACGCAGGCTCGACAAAGTCGGGGTGCTCGTCATAGAGCTTGAGAAGCTTGTCCTGGAAGGCGGAAAGCTTAAAGAAGTAGGACTCCTCCTGGACGCGCTCAAGCGGACGGTGGCAGTCGGGGCATAGATGCTGGCCGACGCTGCCGTACTCCTCGTCGCCCTTCTGGACCTGCGTATCAGTGAAGTAGGTCTCGTCAGGCACGCAATACCAACCGTCGTAGCTGCCCTTATACAGGTAACCGGACTCCTTCATGCGCTCCCACAGGTACTGCACGGCATGATGCTGGCGCGGCTCGGTGGTGCGGATGAAGTCGTCGTTGGAAATCTCGAGCTTGCTCCAAAGCTCCTTGAAGTGCGGGGCCTGGCTATCGGTCCACTCCTGCGGCGTCATGCCATGCTTGGCTGCGGCCTCGGCGACCTTCTCGCCGTGCTCGTCCATGCCGGTCAGGAACTTGACGTTATAGCCGGCGGAACGGCGATAGCGAGCCTGAACGTCGGCGATGATGGTGGAATAAGCCGTGCCCAGGTGCGGATCGGCGTTGACGTAGTAGATGGGCGTCGTGATAAAGAACGAAGGCTTGCTTTGATCCATGGGGTTTGTCCTCCAGAAAAACGTTGCATACAGAGGATGATTCTAGCGCAAGGGCTGGATATCCTCCATCTATTGCATATCGAGCACCATGGCATAGACATCGCGCTTGCGGCGCGAATACTTCTGAGACAGGCGCTTGGCCACCGCAGACGCGGGCTCCCCCTCCTCGAGCGCGGCGCGGATATCCTCGCGCAGGGCCTCGTCGGGATCCGCTGCCGTGGCGCCGACCGGCACGATACCGGCCTCCTCATCCTCGCTCGGTGGCGCGATGACCAGCGCAATCTCGCCCTTTACCTCGCCGCGAGCACGCAGCTCCTCGGCAAGCTGGTCAGCGGGCCCGCGCAAGACCTCCTCGTGCAGCTTGGTGAGTTCGCGGCAGACGGCAACCTCACGCTGGGGAAAGACCTCCGCCACGGCCTCGAGCGTCGCCACGATGCGATGTGGAGACTCGTAGAAGATGAGTGCGCCGGGCACCACGGCAAGGCGCTGCAAACGGCGCACGCGGTCGCCGTGCTTTCGGCCCAAAAAGCCCTCGAAGAAAAAATGCTCGCAGGGAATGCCGGACGAAACAAGCGCCGTGACGCAAGCAGAGGGCCCGGGAATAACTTCGACGGGCACATCGGCCTCACGCGCCGCCTCGACCAGCGCCTGGCCGGGATCGGACACGCTCGGCATGCCGGCGTCCGAGGCAAAAGCGAGGGTCTCCCCCGCCAGCAGACGGTCGACCAGGCCGGCGGCGCGGCTGGCGATCACATTCTCGTCGCAACGGACAAGCGGCTTGGAAATGCCCAGGTGCATCAGTAGCTTTGACGTCACACGCGTGTCTTCGCAGCAGATGGCATCAGCAGCGGCAAAGGCCTCACCAACGCGCGGGGACAGGTCGCCCAGGTTGCCGATGGGCGTGCCGACCACATAGAGTTTGCCCGTATGGGCGCTGTTTTGCGTCATATCAACCTATTCAATCATGCCGCGCTCGAGCGTACCGAGCGCCGCGCGGGCGTCCCATGCTGCAATGCGCTTCTCGGTCTTCCACGTTTGGAAGAACCAACCGGCAGCCGGCGCAAACGAAGCCAGCTGGTTGGCGATAAACACGCGCTCGTAGGCATTGCGGCCCTCGGGCGTAACCGACGAGTTGGCAAAGATCGCCGCGCCCGACCATTCGCCCACCAGCACGGGGAACCCAGTCGAAATCGCTTCTTTAAGCTCGCGCTTGTTACGCGAAATCGCCGTCGTCAGCCCGCGAGGGCTCGTGATGTCGAGCGCATACTCGTCGCGGTAATGGTACAGATGAAGGTCCATGTAGACGTTCTTGTACTTGGCGCCGCGCATAAAATGCTTCCACTCGCTGGGATGCCCCGACGACGAGAAGACGACGATCTTATCCTCGGGCATATACGAACGGACGAGCTCGTAGGCATCGCGATAGAAATTGCGCAGGTAGTGAGCAGGAATGCCATCCGTCATGGTGAAGAGGCTCTTGCGAACGCTCATCTGCGGCGTGTCCAGCAGCTCAATGCCCAGCAGGCTCTCGGCCTCGCCATAGCGATCGGCCAAGCGCTCGAGCACGTCGAGTGCGACATGACGGCCGTTGGTGGACGAATGCCACTCGGCAACAGCCTCCGGCGTGGTGGGCGAATCGTTGGAATCGCCCTGGCCACCGGGCACGGTTGCCAGATCGAGCAGCACGCGGATGTCGTACTTGGCAGCCCACTCAATTGCGCGGTCGATGTAATCGACAACCGATATGTAGGAGGCATCGGACTCCTGTGAGCCAAAGGCATACCAGGGCACCGGCAGACGCACGGCATTGAGACCGATCTGCGCCATGCGAAGAAAATCGTCCTCGCTCACAAACGTCTCGTAATGGCGGCGCATGCGCTCGTTATAGGCGGCGGTACCCATGGCCTCCTGTAGCTCGGCCGCGTTGGATGCACCGGTCGCCGCGTACAGCGACGGGGTCACCCAAGGCTCGGGAATAAACCAGCCAGAGAGATTAACGCCGAGTATCCTCTCCATCACTGCCCCCTTCGGATCATGCAGGTCGAACCCGCATCGTATTGCATAGGATAAGTATCGTTTTGAGTATACCCGCGTGTGCGGACAGGCGACCGAACGGTCTGTAAAGTGACGCGAAAGTGGGAGGAATGTCTGGGGCGGGCGGGCTCGGAATGGTGCGACGAGGTGTGTACGCGCGCCGGAGGCAGGCACCGGAAAGTGTGTCCCGTTCTGAGCCCTTATTCTGGGACGCAGTTTCCGCAGAACCCTACATAAAAGAAAAGGACCCCTTTGCAGAGGTCCTAGTCAATTCAAGGTGGCGGGGAAGGGAATCGCGTCCGCGCGCTGCGCGGACGGACCGCTGCGGCGCTTACGCGCCTTGCGAGCTGCGCTGGCAAACGCTTACGCGTTTACTCAGCTCCGCGCCCTCACGGGGTTCGATTCCATGTGGGGGCTGCATAAAAGAAAAGGACCCCTTTGCAGAGGTCCTAGTCAATTCAAGGTGGCGGGGAAGGGAATCGAACCCCTGACACGAGGATTTTCAGTCCTCTGCTCTACCAACTGAGCTACCCAGCCATTTGAGGTGTGCCTTGTTTCAAGGCTTGATTAGTATAACCAAGGACGCGTTCCGGTCAACCGAGAATTTTAAAAAAGTTTTTGAGCACAGCCTCGGTTCTATAAATCGGCACGTCAGAGACATCAGCCAGCAGCAAGAAGTTTTTCGCTCAGAGCCGCACGGGCAAACTCACTTGGCGTCATCCCCTCGGCAGCCGCCCGTCGACGAATGGCCTCCTTCATTCCCAGAGGAATCTTGACCGACAGCGTTGCCGTCCCCTCACCTGAGAGTGGGGGCCGTCCATGCACGATCCCACCAACGGTGTGTTCGCCATCCGGAAACTCTCCGCGCTCGTACGACTCGCACCACGCGTCAATCATTTCATCCGTTACAACCTGACCATTAGCGGCCGTATACGTCTTGCCCATCATCGACCCCTTTGCCGAGCCCGTTCAATCTCCTGCCAAAATTTCTTCTGGACTGGAGACAAGGCATGAATGATAAGCCCCCACGGACAAGCTCGACCGCGACAAGCTCCACGCTTCGTCCGTCTGGGAGCCATCCAATCGCAAGCCATCTCGGCGGCTCGTCCTTCGGCTCGCGACGAATGCACTCAGTAACCGCAAGCCAAGCGCTAAGCACCTGCTTTTCCGTCAGGTGCTTTTTAGCGTTGGGATGGATCTCAACATCCATGCATCTTCTCCTCCATCTTACCCAATTTCGTATGACGAAAGTCCGCTGTCGCCAATTCTTAAGCCGGCACGCGTTGGAGAGCAGGGGTCGAAACAATGATTGAAGGACGCTCTAGTACGGCCCAGGCGCCGGGGCAGGAGCACATACGCCAGGGACGTACGTTTTCGTAGCATACGAGGACATAGCCACGTGCATCGATAAAGGCGATATCGATGGGATAGGCCATAAAACACGTATGGACCGAAGAGCAGCGTGGAAATGCCATGACGAGCGGCAGACCGTTGGCGGCAACCGGACACCGTCCCAGCATGCCGCGCAGGCGCACGGCAAACGACTCCGCCACCGCAAACTCGGCCGGCGTCCAGCCCAGCCTATTGAGTGCCCGCGCGTAGGCGATGTAGGACGAGACCGCGGTCACATGACCACCCCCGGACGCCATGGATCGACCGTCACCGCGCGCTCGTGCGACAACGTTGTCGGCGCCCCCAGCGGAACGCCAGCGATGCTGAGAGAAGTCGGCCACGGCTCATAGTGCATGGTGCAGGTGTAGGTCCTAAACGTACCGGATAGGGAGAGCAGGCCACCATCCGATGCCTCCGCGCCTTGCTCGCTCGACACTTCGATCTGCAAGTCATAGCCTTCCATGGCATTCAGAATTTGAGTCCGGACCGTCGCCGAGGCATCGACAGAGCTTTCGTCGCCCTCCCCGCTCGGCGCCACGGCGTGCGCCAACACGATGTCGGGCACCACGCGGTCGAAGCGCGCGACAGCGTTGGCATAGATCATGACGTTGTATACGATGAGTGCCAGCACCAGCAAAACGGGCGTAACCACTGCTATCTCCACCGTCGCTTGGGCGCGCTCCTCGCGCAGACGCATGCGGATACTCATTACGACCCACCGCCCAGAGCGCCAACCAGCGTGGCGACATCGACGGTGAGCGGGATGGAGCCGCCGCCGGGCAGAGGAATCTCCGCAAGCGTGAACACCGTACCGCTGATGGTGCGTTCGACTTGATATTCCAACGCCTCGCAAAGCGCCTTGGGATCGGTCACGCCCAACGGAATACTTCGCAGTTTGTCTTGCGCTTGAGAGAGACCAGCAATGTCAGACCCCGGGCTCTTAATGACGTTGGCGGAATCAGTCAGCACCGGCTTTCGCAGGCGCAAGTCGCACGGTTCCAAACCCAGCGCCGCCACGGACGCCGAAACGGTATCGCCGAGCCACGATGCGATGGAGCCCAACGCGCCGCTGCCCCCTCCTAGGCCTTTAATCATCTCGTCCATAAGTTCGTCGGCCGAACCTTGGATGTCTCCGTATCCCACAAGCAGCCGTCCCCAGACATCCATGACGCCATCGAGTACGCCGGCAACGCCACCCGAGCGTTCCTTCAATGTCGAGAAAAATCGCGAAAGCACGTTGTTTTGCGCCGTCGCCTCATCGGGCGCCAGCACCGCGGCAGAGATGGCACCGCGATCGCCAAGCCTGACTGCCGTGTTAAACGAAGAGTTGAGCTCATCGGGGCTCGAGATGGCACCCGAAACCGCAAAGGCAACCGCGCCGTTGCGACCGGGCGGAGCGATACGCGGACGCTCGCCCGAAAGCGCTTTAATGGCCTGGTCAAACGCATTGCTCGCACGGTCGGCCTCATCCTCGGTCTGACGCATGAGCTCAAGCTCTTTGTTCCGACATTTGACGTATTCCTCCAAGGCCTTTTTGAACTCGTCGAAGTGATATTCGAAGCCGTTTTCGATAGAGGTTGAAGGCGCCGCAACAGCACCAAGCGACAAAACGCCAAAATGGCATTTGCTGCATTTATCCTGTCCATCGTAATCGGCAACCGAAGCAAATCCGCTCGGCGTCCCTTTCTTATAGTTAGGGCAGGTCGTCCCGTAATGCAGATACGCCTTGTCATCGTTCACGCTAGTCGGCCACACCGCATCGGTATAGAGTTCCGTCGCCCGAACCTCATCAGAGTTGCGCGGCAGCAGCGGAATATAGGAGGAAACCCTGTCTCCGTTCTCGGTTATATGCGCCCGATCGACCTCCGCGCTCGCATAGGTATAAAACGCCTTACGCGCCGCAGACTCTGCCTTCATCTCGACACTCGAGCCGTGGGGCTTCTCATTTGTCAGACGCCAATGGTAGTAGTCCTTCGCGCGATCAAGGGCAACTTGGGGCTCCCACGTAACGCTCGATGAGTAATGCGGATTTCGAACACCGGAGAGATCCGTTAGGCTTTTCGCACGCTCCCACATGCAAGAACAGCTGCCGACCGAGCCCTTGTCAGACCCACCACAATCCGCCAGCCAAGCACGCTCTTTAGCCTTCGCCGTGTCCTCAGAAGCCTTCCGCAGCTCCTCGGCCGCACACTCTAAATCATCTGATGTGTCTTTAATGGCATCGGTCGAGATCTCGGACCCCTCGAGCGCAGCGAAGTCAGACTCGGATGTCCTGGGCACGGCAAGCGCCGTACCGGTATAGGTCACACTATCGGTATCCTGCGCCGACACCGCCTGCGTGGCACGCGCGGCGATCAGATACGGCAGAGCCGTCTCGATTTTCTGTAAGCCTTCCGATGCGCTTTTGGCAAACTTGTTGCGCGTTTTAATGATCTCAATCCCGGTGTCGACCATATTGCCGGCAACCGGCTCGGCACCCGGGATGAGGATGGCGACCAGGCCCGTCCCGATCGTGGCAAACCCCGCCAGCCCCAGACTCAAGATGCTCGCATCAACCACCGTGGCAGCCGTGTGATAGGACGACACTACGTTGGCACCCGCCAGCGCGCCACTATCAGCCGCCACCTGAGTATCCCCGGCACGCGACATGCTCCATATCGCCGCGGTCGACGAAAACAACAATGTGAGCACCACTAGGATGACCACGGCAGAAGAAAGCGTGGTATAGGCGCCGTCTTCGATAAACAGATCGACACCGGCTCGACCCATAAAGCCGCCTCGTTTGCGGAGAGCGCCTGGTCGACGGCGGGCCGCAAACCCTTGCGTCACCCGCAACAGGCAGCGCCTAATCCCATGCAGCAATCCACGAATCATAATCTCCCTCCAGCCATTCGGGACGCGATTGATACGAGACATCGACCTTGAGCTCAACGTAGCCGCCCTCGGCGGTACCACCCATAGCCTGCGCAAACGCACCGATCACAGGCAACGGCTTGACCTCGCCGGAAACGGACACGGACGAGACGCCACCCGCACCGGCCCGGCCAAGCTCGATATCCCACGACAACGGCCCGCCGGCATGAAAGATCGAAACGTTGGGCACTGCGGCAAGTCGGCGGCGGGTGAACTCCTTAAGATCGTCGTCCTCCGCCGTCGTCGTGGTCATGAGCCGCGCGGTCTCGGCGGCGGCAGACTCCATGACCGCGCGCGTATAGAGCAGGCACACCGGTTGCAGCGCGAGAAGGATGAGTGTCAGAAACGTCGGCAGCAAAAAAGCGGCCTCGACCGTAGACTGCGCCCGGTCCTCGCGCGCGGCATCAATACAACGCGATGTCCTTAGCGGCCGCAGCGGCGTCGATAACCGACGTCGAGGCAACGCCATGGGATGCCGCCCGCTCAACCAGCGCCGCCAAGCGCCCATCGGTGCCGGCACGCCAAAGTCCCGCGATCGCCAGCACGATCGATAACAGCGCCACCGTGACGATGGCGTATTCGACCGTCGCCTGGGCAGATTCCTCACGCAGGACATCATGCATTTCACGATCCCTCCTTTGAGTCCGTTGCCTGCGGGCTCAGGCGCACGGCGCGCAGACGACACGAAGCATCGCCAGCATCCGCGGCAATTGTCACCATATCGACCCAGCCGCGTTCGTCGCGCACGATGGCGCCCCACACGTTTCCCTTGATGTCGAGATAGCCGCTCAGAGCAAGTTGCGCCGTGGGTACCTCGCGATAGGCACGCAGCATATCCGCCGCCGCTTCGGTCATCGGTCGGTCCTCGGACCATGCAAGCCGGACCGCAATCGCGTTGCCCTCAGGCGAATCCGTCGCAGTGCCAGACCGCTTGTCGAGCGTCCGCAGAAAGGTTTGCGCCGTGACAGCGACATCCGAATCGTCCGCATCTCGCATCTCATCTTTTTGAGACGCCACCGCCGAATCTGAGCCCAAATCGGAGGCGGTCCCAGGACGCTGCTGCCGCGCGGCGTTAAGCCCCCAAAGCACCGCCGCTATCGCCACGGTCAGGCAAGCAAACACCAGCAGCACCCCGATGGGGCGCTCGCCCTCTACAGGCTGTTGATGCCCTCGCTGATAGCGTTCCATAGATCTTGGACCTTGCCCTTAAATGCGACGATGGCGATAATCGCGATCACCACGAGCACGCCGACCAAGATGGCATACTCAGTGGTACCCTGTGCACTCTCCTCCTGCAATAGTTCCTTGGCGCGCTGACGAACATGTGCCGCCCGGCAAAACGCCCAGCCCTGGACCTTGCCAGCAGCGTCAGTCATCGTGTTCATGTATTCCTCCCTACATCATCCCGCCTGCTCCCAGCAGCGGGCCCAATATGGACAGAAGCAACGCCGGCAAGATGAGCGTGCCGGTGGGAATCAGCAGCTTGACGGGCGCACGTTCGATCTCGCGCTCGACCGCGGCGCGATGAGCCGCACGGATCTCGCGACTTTGAGCGGCCAGCGTCTCGGCAAGTGGGGCACCCAGGGCGAGCGCCTGCCCCACCGTGATGGCAAAGGTCTCGAGCGCTCGCACGTCCAGGTCGCGCGCGGCGGCCAACAACTCGTCCTCACGCGTGCCCACGCCCACCTGCCACGCCATGCAGGCGCGCTCAAGGCGAAGAGCCAGCACTGACCGGCGGTTGGCGCAGAAAATCTCAAGCGCCGCATCAAACGAAAGACCGGCCGAAAGACCCAAGCGCACAACATCGATCATCTCGGACACTTCGCCGAGCGACACTCGCGCCGGGCCGCCCGCTCCAACCGCGCCCTTCACTCGCGCGGTCAGAGCATCGACCACCGAGCGACCCGCAGCAGCGACCAGCACCGCCTCGCGCTTGCAGGCCCCTGCGATCTTGCGCGCATCCACCCGATCCAAACCCGTCGCGACAAATACACTCAGGGCGCACAGGCAAGCCGCAACTGCAACCAGGGCGCTCATAGCTCCACCCTCATAATGCGCCGGATAACCACCAGGGCAACGGCGTTGAGGGCAAGACCCAGCACCACAGCGCCCGCGCCGGCAGGCGTCGCAAGACCGCGACGAAAATCTGCCGAAAGCAGCGCCAACACCGCGCACATGCCCGCCGGCATCGCCGCGACCATATGCGCAGACATGCGAGCCTGCGACGTCTTAACATCCAGGCGGCGCTTGAGCTCAATGCGCTCCCCCACCATGCTCGATGCCTCGGACAGTAAGTCGGCAAGCGGAGCGCCGGTGCGCTGAGACACCTTAAGCGCCAAGGTCACAAGCGAAAGACCGGGGGCGTCGATACGCACGAGCAAGTCATCGAGCGCGTCGGTCGCCGAGATGCCGCAATCGATCGCCGCCGCCACCCGCAAAAACTCGTTATGCACTGGCTCTTGCGCATGAGCGCCCACAAAGCGCATGCCCTGGGCCAGCGAATGTCCCGAGGCAAGCGACATGGAAAGTGCGGTAAACGCCTCGGGCATTGCCTCTTCTGCATCGTGTTGCTCGCGCCGGCTCTCAAAGCCATCCCGAGCGGCACCAACGGCAAACGGAGCAACAAGTCCCAAGGCAAATCCGAGGGGCGATAACGACACCATCGTTAGTAAAACGCAGCAGACACCGCTCGATAGCAGCAGAAACGCCAAACGTCCCGAAGCATCTTCGATCACGAGGCCAAGGCGATGCGCCGGAGCCAGCGATGCCCACGAACGGGCGATCTTTTTCAGCAGATCGTTTTCCACCAGCTCACGCGGCAGCTTCTCTGCCACCGTCTCGAGCGCCTGACGTGCCAGCTCCGCCGGCGGTACCTGCGGCACACGAGGTTCCGCCCCGCACGCCGTCGCGACAGAAAGCCCTGCCAAGCCCCCTACGACGAGGGGCACAGTGATCTCCATTCGTCCACCTCCTCTTGTGTGAGCGTCCCCGACCGCAGGCCTTCTGCGATAAACGGCGGCTCGCGGTCAAGCGTCCAGGTGCGCTCGGCGGCATCGAACGTCACATAGCGCTCGAGCTCTACGCCGCCCGATGCGGCGCGTCGCACCCCCGAATACGAGGAGACGAAGCGCCTGCCATCGGCGTGGCGCTCGGACATCACGATACCGTCGAGCGCCATGGCAATCTGCTCCTCGATGAGCTCACTCGGCAGGTCGATGCCATAACGTGCAAGCAACGTCAGACGCACCACGGTCTCCTGTTCTGAACCCGCATGAAGTGTGGTGAGCGACCCGTCGTGGCCCGTGTTCATGGCCTGCAACATGTCGCAGCACTCGGCACCGCGCACCTCGCCCACCACGATGCGGTCGGGGCGCATGCGCAGGGCATTAGTTACCAGGTCGCGGATCGTCACCGCGCCTTCACCCTCAATTGAAGCCTCGCGCGCCTCTAGGCGCACCACGTGCGGATGATGCGCAAACTTGAGCTCGGCAGAGTCCTCGATCGTCACGATGCGCTCGCCGGTGGAAATCTCACATGACAACGCGTTGAGCAGGGTGGTCTTACCAGATCCCGTGCCTCCCGCAACCGCCAGGTCCTGTCGCAGCGACACCGCGCACGACAGCAGCTGCGCATACCAAAGCGGCAGCGACCCCAGCCCCACAAGCTCGTCCAGCGAGCAGATACGGTCCGAGAACTTTCGGATGGTGAGAATCGGTCCGTCAATCGCCACAGGCGGAATCGCCGCGTTGACGCGATAGCCCGTTTTGAGGCGGGCGTTGACGATGGGGCTGCGCTCGTCGATACGGCGGCCAAGTGGCGAGATAATGCGGTCGATAAGCACACGGATCTGCTCATCATCCTCAAACGCATGCTCGATGGGGTACAAGACGCCGCCGCGTTCAAAGAAAGCCGAGCGGCAGCCGTTGATCATGATCTCGGTAACGGTGTCGTCCTCGATGAGCGGCTGCAACGGCCCCAAGCCCACCACGTCATCCAAAATCTCGTCGATGATGGTCTCGCGCTCGGGCGTCGCGAGATCGGTCGGCTCCTCAACATTGAGCGCCGCCTCCACCGCAGGACGCAATTCCGAGCGGGCAAGTGCCGGGTCGATATAGGCGCTGATACGCGCCACTTCGTCGTAACCCATGCGGTCCATCACGGCGCGCTTGGTGCGTCGTTTCACGGCGCGGCGACGCCCCACATCTACAGGCGCTGCCGCCGCCGCAGCGCCGGCAGCCTTAATCCTCGTTTGCAGGCTCATCGCTGATCACCCTCGCGCGACCAGGGAAGGCGGATACGCGGGCGTTCGGTGCGCGTTGCACGGTCGGCGATCATATCGCTCCAAGGGCCGACGGCGCACCCCAGTTCCACGAGCATCTCGCGCGTGGCCTCGCGCACGCTAGTCGCAAAAGCGCTGGTCTGCCCCACTGCCTCGTCAGCGCGCCCAAACGCCATGAGCGCGGCGAGATCCTGCCCGCCATCGGCGATACGAATCTTGGAGCTTAACGCACAGGCAATCTCAAAGCGCATGGCGACGTCCTCGTCTGCCCCGCGCGCACCGAACCGGTTGAACACGGCGCTCATGCGCGTGCGCGGCACACCTACTCGACCTGCCAGTTCAATGACGCGCGATGCCGATGCCGCGGACGACACCGCCGCATCGCCAACGACCAGGCAACGGTCGCTCGCCGCCACCGCAGCCGCCACGGCGTCGCCCCAAAAGACCGAGGTATCGATAAAGACCACGTCGGATTCGCGACGCAGAACATCAAGCAGTAGCTCCACCGGACGTGCCATGAGCTCGGCTTGCTCGGGCGCCGCGACGGGACCCCAGAGCGTAACGCCCGGCGCCACGCGCATCGAAGCGGCTACGATATCCGGCTCGGTGAGCATGCCCGCCGCCGACGGCTCGATAAGTGCCGCCATATCGCGCGGAGCATCGACGCCTAACAAGTCGTAAAGGTTTCCAAACATCAGGTCCAGGTCGAGCACGGCGGCACGCAAGCCCAACAGCGACGATGTGTGTGCCATGGTGGCAACGATCGTCGACTTGCCGCAACCGCCCGAACCCGAAATAGCGCAGATGACTGGAGCTCGATGCGGCGGAGCGGTAGCGTCTGCCGGCGGCATCGGAGGCGGCGGGGCGGGCGTCGGTGACAGCGTCCCCGTCTCCCCCGCCGCAACCACGTGCTGCGTCCAAGCCGGCATGGCTGCTTGTTCGGTCTGCGAGCCAGGCTCGTTCTGCGCAATCTGCTCATGCTGCATCAGCGACAACTCGCCGCACCCGGCAAGGCCCTCAACTTCGTCGAGTTCATCCGCCAGATTCACGCCGTGCACGTATCCCATATCTACTGCCGGGGAGTCGCCAGCATGCTGCGCCGGCCCTCCAGCGTCATCGTATACAAGGGGGTTCCGGGGGCGCCGACCATGCTCGGCTTCCGCTTTTCCATAATCATCAACACGCGGGCCTCTTGTAGCGCGAGGCGCCCCGGGTTCCCTATCAACAAAAGCATCGGGCTCAATCGTCATGCGCCGATCGGAATCAACCGCTCCCTCGCCCGCGCGCCCGTTGCCGCATATACTGTGTGCAGCGATGACCTCGGTCGCCCCCGCGCGAAACAGCCCCTCGATATCCGACGGATCGAGCGCTTCTATCAACACGACCACGCGACTCACGCGGCCTTCGGCCGTCAGGCGCGCAACAGTCTTGCGCACATCTTCGGTATCAAACAGAGACGCCGCGATGATGGCAGCCCCGCGGCGCGACGGAAACGCCCGCGCCATGGAAACCAGCCCGTCCAGGTCACCCACGCGAAGCACCTGTGCACCCGCATCACGGCCCTCGACTTCCCGCTGCAACAGCCCGTAATCGCCGCACGCGCAGCACGCAAGCCAGATCGCCTTCATCACTCGTCGCCTCCGCTCTTTTTGCCGCGCGCCGTGGCGGGAATCGTCAAGCTGACCGTTCCCTTGCCCGAGGCTCCCAGCAGTTCCTTGACGTCTTCGGGGTCAGCCGCCAGCGTCACCCATTCGATCTTGCCCTCGCGCGTGGCACCGGAATCCTCACTGGTATCGATCACGTACGCGCCGCACAGCCGATCGGTCACGCCGTCTTTTTGCACATACACATCCACGTAGCTGCCCACGCCCGTAGCACCGCCGACCGAGTGCTCGGCATCGACCGCCACCGAAACGGCGACCTTGCCCTTAGGCACCTCGAGCTTGCGGCTCTCGACCTTGGTGTAGACATTGCAGATCACGGCGTTTTTGGGAATACGCGAAGTCGTCACGTCGCCGCGCACCTGGCGCAGCTCGGTCGCCGCGTCACGCGGCAGCAGACTCGTCAGCCACTCCTGGGTTATGACATTGGTCTCATCGAGGGTCTCGCCCACATCGATATCGCGCGCCGCGACGCATACCTCGACGCGATCGCCACCGTACTTGGCCAAGGTCTCAGCCTGGACCTGTTCGGCTTGTGAGCGGATCGATGAGCCGTAAACCATGCAGAGCAGAGCAGCGAGCACGCCCGCGACCAGACTGATGGCGATGCGCTTGCTCTTGTTCACGGCCGCTCCTCTCATGGCAGTGCCGGGCGAATGCCCGTACCACCATTGTCTGGGCGGTCAGAGTGCAAAGCGGCGCAATCGCAATCTTGGTTTTCGATGTCAAACCAATCGCTGACCAAAAGCTGACCAGCCCGTCAAGCTCGTGGCAAGGTTTTGGTCAGCACGTCAGCAAACTGCATGTTTCGAGGCTTTTCCGCAGCAAAAAGCCGTCTCCCGAACAGTTGGGAAACGGCTGTCATAGGAAAAATCAATTACAGATGGACATCGGGATCGAGCATTTGAGCACTCACGCGCATGGATAACGCCAGGTTTTGGAACGTTTCCAGACGCAGGCTATCGATCTGCCCGGCGTCCTCGGCCTCGCGAACGGCGCAACCCGGCTCATGGGTATGCGTGCAATCGCCAAACCGGCACGCGCGCGATGCCTCGACAATCTCGGGGAAGGCGCGGGCCAGTCCCCGCTCGTGACCCACGAGCGGTAGGCTGCGCAGGCCCGGGGCATCGGCGATCACGCCGGCGTCGCCCGGCAGCGTCACCATCACGCGCGCGACGGTAGTGTGACGGCCCTGGTCGTCGCGTTCGCGCACACCGCCGGTCGCCAACGTATCGTGGCCCAGCAGCGCATTGAGCAGCGTCGACTTGCCGGCACCCGACTCGCCCAGAATCATGGCGCAGCTCCCGGCAGGCACGCAGGCACGGACCTCGTCCAGGCCGCGGCCCTCGGCAGAGGACGTCACGATCACGCGCACGTCCGGACCCACCAGGCGGCGCACGCGGTCCAGATCGCGCTCGAGCTCCTCGGCATCGCAGCGGTCAGCTTTGGTGAGTACCACCACCGGCTCGGCATCGCAGTCGAGCGCCAATACCAGCGAACGCGCCACGCGGTCGAGCAGAACCTCGCCGGCACCGAGCGCCTGCACGATTAGCACGCTATCCACGTTGGAGCAGAGCACCTGGCGCTCTCCGCGGGCTCGGCCGCGCCAACGCTCAAAGCTCGTACGGCGCGGCAGCACGCACTCAATCACACCCATATCGTGCCCGGGAGCGCGGCGCACCGCCACACGGTCGCCCACGGCAGGCAGAAGGACCTCGTCCTCGCCGCGCGACTTGGCAAACCCCACGGCATGCTCGGCGCGAAAGGTATCGTCAGCGGTCGCCACCAGTGGAAACCCGCGATCCAAGCGCACCACGGCGCCAAGCTGCATCTGCTCGGGCTCCTCGGCATGTGCGCAGAAATCATCAAAGGCAGTCTGCTGAGCTTCATCGATCGGCAGGTCATCAAACGCCGGAACGTCCTGCAGCGCGTCAAGCCCCGGTACACTCGCCAGCAACTCCTCAGCAGATGCGGGAGCCTCGGTCGCGAGCTTCCGACGACGATCACGCTTAGCCCGCGCCCCCGTCGTCTTTTTCTTCGCCTTAGCCTTAGCCTTAGCCACAAACGCCTCCCAGCACCAAAAATCACAACTGAGCAGGTATTTTCCCACAAAAAAGAGTCGGTCGAGCAAATGCTCGACCGACTCACACACTTTCCCTCAGCCTTTATCATCCACACGGGAGAAAAGTCAGCAACGTCACCGCAGGGCCCGCCCGCCGAGAGGGGTTTCCAAAGGGCACATCCTTTATTCAAAACGAGCGGCCGAGCAATTGCTCGGCCGCTCACCTTCTTTCCCTCAGCCCTTTTTCATCCGCGCGGGAGAAAAGCCAGTAAGGATACCGTAGGGCCCACCCTGGGAGTGTTTTCTTCTGAGCGATCCCGCAGCGCGAAGCGCGAGGACCAGCGAAGAAGAAAACACGCAGGGGCGGGCCCGGACAGGTTAACTTACTCCTTCTCGACCGCGCGCATGATCGCCTTGTAGATCTCCATCAGCGGGATGATCAGGAAGGCCAGGCCCAGGGCAGCGACAACGCCCTTGAGCTCAAGCGTCACGGGGCCAAAGAACATCTCGGCAAGCGTCGGCTGCACGGTCACGATCACCGTCAGCACCAGTGCCAGCGCGGCGGAAGCCCACAGCCACTTGTTCTGCTTCTTCATGGTGAACAGCGACGCACGACGGCTGCGCATATTGAAGCAGTGGAAAATCTCGACCATGTTGAGCGTGATGAACGCCATCATCACGCCTTCCTCGTCGGCATTGCCGGCGATCATATCGGCGATGTGGATGTAGCCCATGTCAAAGTACACGCCCACAAAGAAGCTCGCCAGCACCAGCGCGGTGATGATTAGGCCCTGGACCACGCAGTCCAGACCCATATGTCCGGCAAAGACACCGTCCTTGGCGTTGCGCGGCTTGCGCTTCATGATGTCGCCCTCGGCATCCTCCATGCCCAGCGCAAGCGCGGGGAAGCAGTCGGTGACCAGGTTCACCCACAGCAGCTGCACCGGCTGGAAGATGGTAAAGCCGATGAGCGTGGCGATAAACACCGAGAACACCTCGGCAAGGTTGGCCGAAAGCAGGAACTGGATGACCTTGCGGATGTTGTCGTAGATGCGACGACCCTCTTCGCAGGCGCCGATGATGGTAGCGAAGTTGTCATCGGCAAGTACCATGTCGGCGACGTTCTTGGTGACGTCGGTACCGGTGATGCCCATACCAACGCCAATGTCGGCGCGCTTGATGGACGGGGCGTCGTTGACGCCATCGCCCGTCATGGCCACGATCTGGTCGCGCGACTTCCAAGCCTCGACGATGCGTGTCTTGTGCTCGGGCTGGACGCGGGCGTACACGCCGTAGTCCTCGATGTGCGCGTCGAGTTCCTCGTCGCTCATGCGATCGAGGTCGGCACCGGTGATGGCCTGGCTGCGATCGGCGACGATGCCCAGCTGCTTGGCGATGGCCACGGCGGTGTCGATGTGGTCGCCCGTGATCATGACGGTGCGGATACCGGCGTCGTGCGCCTCGTGGATAGCGTCGGCCACCTCGGGACGGACCGGGTCGATCATGCCGGACAGGCCACAGAAGACCAGGTCATGCTCGAGCGCAGCGGGGCTGCAGTCGTCGGGAACCTCGGTGTAGGTGCGGCTTGCCAGCGCCAGTACGCGCAGGGCCTCGTCGGCCATGGCCTTGTTGGCCGCCACGAGCTCGGCGCGGCGCTCCTCGGTCAGGGGGACGACCTTATCGCCCTCGTAGATATGGGTGCACAGGCCGATCACCACGTCGGGCGCACCCTTGGTGTACTGCTCGTACTCGCCATCCAGGGTCTCGACGACCACGGACATCATCTTGCGGCCCGAGTCAAACGGGGCCTCGCCCACGCGCGGATGCTCGGCAGTCAGGCCAGTGAGGCCCGCCTTGCCGGCGTCGTTGACGAGCGCGCACTCAGTCGGCTCGCCCACGGCCTCGCCCAGCTCCTCGTCCCACTGAGCATCGGAGCACAGCGCCATGCCGGCCAGGAACTTCTCCTTGGGCGCAGCGAGCTCGTGCTTGACGACGGTCATCTTGTTTTGGGTAAGGGTACCGGTCTTGTCGGAGCAGATGGTCTGCGTGCAGCCGAGAGTCTCGACGGCAGAGAGCTTGCGGATGATTGCCTGGCGCTTAGCCATCTTGGTCACGCCAAGCGATAGCACGATGGTCACGACGGCGACCAGGCCCTCGGGGATGGCAGCGACGGCGAGCGAGACGGCGACCATAAAGGTATCGAGCAGGGCGGTCGGGTCGGTAAGAACGTTGCCCACGCCGTGGCGGATGATATCAACGCCAAAGATGACGACGCAGATGACGATAACCATAATGGTAAGGATGCGGCTGAGCTCGGCGAGCTTCACTTGCAACGGCGTGAGCTCTTCCTTGGCCTCGGCAAGAGCACCGGCAATCTTGCCCATCTCGGTGTTCATACCGGTGCCGACCACGACGGCGCGACCGCGACCGTACACCACGGTGGAGCCCATGTAGCACATGTTCTTACGGTCGCCGAGTGGCACGTCGTCGGTGCCCGCGGCGAGCTCGATCACGTTGGCGTGCTTCTCGACCGGCACGGACTCGCCGGTGAGCGCGGCCTCTTCGATCTTCATCGTGGCGCTCTCGAGCACGCGGCAATCGGCCGGGACGGAGTCGCCCGCCTCGAGCATGATCACGTCGCCAGGCACGAGCTCGGCGCTCGGCAGATGTACGAGCTTGCCGTCGCGCAGCACCTTGGACTGCGCCGCGCTCATCTCCTGCAGGGCCTCGAGGGCCTCCTCGCTCTTGGCTTCCTGGACCACGCCCAGCACCGAGTTGACGATAACGACGAACATGATGATGGCGACATCGGCAAAGTCCGCCTCGCCCTTGACCATACCCGTGAGCGCGCTGATGACGGCGGCAACGATCAGCATGATGACCATGGGGTCGGCCATCTGTTCAAAGAAACGCTTCCACAGCGGCGTCTTCTCGGCTTCCTCAAGCTTGTTAGGGCCTGTCTTGGCGAGGCGCGACGACGCCTCGCCGTTGCTCAGGCCGAGGTTCTCATCGACACCTTGGTCGCTGAGCACCTCCGCCGCGGCGGACAGGTATTCCTTTTGCATATAGAGTCCCCTCCTGGGATTCGGGCCACTCAGCAGATTGATGCCCGATCATAATTCCCAGGAGAAGGGCAAGGGCTCATCAAGGCTGCCGTGCTGAGCGGCAGTTGATAGTGGAGCTATGGTACCCCAAAGCGACGCGTCTAGCCAAAACAATCGGTTTGGAAATATGGTCCGCACGCAACGGTGCAGACCGTGTGATGCTCAACATTGGTAAAACGTTTTTTCTTCGGCACATCGTCAAACTGACATATCGCCCAGATAGCAGCGGTTAGAGCGGTTGGTAAAGATTTTTCATATACCGTTTTTCTCGCAAAAAATGAACTTCCATTTCGGCATACGGTCGATTTTTTGGGGTATTCGGTCGGCATTTCGTTATAATCATTTCGGTTTTATTTCTTATGGTTTATCTATCAGCGCAAGACGATGTCAGATGGAGGTCTGAATGTACAAGCGCACCAAGATTGTATGCACCATGGGTCCCGCCTGCGATAGCGACGAGACCATCCGCGAGATGATCAAGGCGGGCATGAACGTCGCCCGTTTTAACTTCTCGCACGGATCCTACGACGAGCACCACGGTCGCATCGAGCGCGTCCGTCGTATTTCCAAGGAGCTCGGTCTGCCCGTCGGCATCCTGCTCGACACCAAGGGCCCCGAGGTCCGCACCGGCCTTCTGGTCGATGGCAAGAAGGTTGCCGTCAAGACCGGCGACAAGATCGTCGTCACCGCTCAGCCCACGTCCGAGGATTTCCACGGCACCGCTGAGCACATCTCCCTCGACTACCTGGCTCTGCCTTCCGAGGTCGAGAAGGGCTCCCTCATCCTGATCGATGACGGCCTGGTTGCCCTCGAGGTCGAGTCCGTCAGCGGCCAGGACATGACCTGCGTCGTTAAGAACGACGGCCTGATCGGCGAGCGCAAGGGCGTCAACATGCCCAACGTCAACATCTCGCTGCCCGCCATCACCGAGCGCGATCGTCAGGACATCCTCTTTGGCCTGACCGAGAACATCGACTACATCGCCGCTTCCTTCATCCGTGACGGCGAGTCCGTCCGCGGCATCCGCGAGCTTTGCCGCGAGAACGGCGGCGAGCACGTGACGATCTTCCCGAAGATCGAGTGCGCCCTGGGCGTCGAGAACTTCGACGAGATCCTCGAGGCTTCCGACGGCATCATGGTCGCCCGTGGCGACCTGGGCATCGAGATCAAGCCCGAGCTCGTTCCGCACATCCAGAAGGAGATCATCGCCAAGTGCAACGCGGCCTACAAGCCCGTTATCACCGCTACGCAGATGCTCGACTCCATGCAGCAGAACCCGCGCCCGACGCGCGCCGAGGTTGCCGACGTTGCGAACGCCATCTACGACGGCACCGACGCCGTTATGCTCTCTGGCGAGTCCGCTGCCGGTAAGTACCCGGTCGAGGCCGTTAAGATGCAGGCCAGCATTGCTCTCGAGACCGAGAAGTACCTCCCGGCCCACGCTCCGCTCGAGGTTCCGGCCGATGCTCACGGCACCCGCGTTGTCAACAACGTTGTGGGTATGTCCGCTGTGAACATGGCTACCACCGTTGGCGCCAAGTGCATCACCGTGCCGACGACCACCGGTCGTACCGCTCGCCTGATCTCGCACTTCCGTCCCAACATGCCGATCTGTGCGTTCTCCCGCCACGAGTGGGCCGTCCAGCAGATGATCATGTACTGGGGCGTTATCCCGCACCAGGCCGAGATTACCCAGGGCACCGTCAACGGCACGATCGTCAAGGCGATCGAGACCGCTAAGGAGCTCGGCTACGTCAAGACTGGCGATTTGACCGTCGCTACCGCCGGCGATCCCCGCATGAGCGTCCAGCTCGAGGACAAGGTCTCCTCGACCAACGTCGCTTACGTCGCTCAGGTGCGCTAAGTCGTACTTGCAAGCATATTTGCATTGCAAAGGGCCCGGAAGGCATTGCCTTCTGGGCCCTTTTTTAAGACCTTCTTCATACGCCGCTTCATCGATTTGCGTTCAGTCGCGAGCCTTTCCGATGCCGAGCGCACCACCGAAGATGCCCTGCGACGGGAGCTATTGGTCGATTGGGATGAGCTGTTCGCCGTCAAGCCGGCCGGCTAGCAGCTAGCGATCAGGGGGACTGCGGGAACGTCAGAAGCAGCAACGCGGGCCGCAAATCCCGCCTCGGTCAGCTCGATGACCTCGGTAAACGTTGCGTCGAAGAACTCCTCGGTTAGCAGGCGATACGGCGGATGATCGGGCTCGCCGGGGTTTTCGCGTACAATCTCGTGCATGACGCCGATGGTCTTGAGCACATACTCCTTATGAATGGGATACTGCCCAAAACGCGTCGCAGCGGTATACAGGCGATCGGTCGCACGCGGGATGGAAACAATGCCCAGCGTCTTACCAAACCAGTCAAAGTCGCCTTGCTTTTTAATGCGGAACTCCTCGCACGGCTTGCCGCCGTGTGCTTCCAGATACTGGTTCACACGCGTGTTCCATACCGTGTCGGCCACCAGATGCGACCAGACGCCCAGCGTTAAATCGAGCAGCGACTGCGCCACATCTTCGGACGCAAGCGAGAACTCACAGGCGCCGGGACCGGCAACCGGCTCGGCATCCTTGTAGCGCTGGGGATAGTGTACACGGTTCAGTCGCTCGTGTTCCTCGATAATCGAGGTCGCCGCGGCCGGCGCACCGGTGGGCGAACTTTTAAGCAACGGTGCCACATAGGTATCCCAGAACTCATGCTCACGAGGCTTAGGGATGGGCTCAGGCTTGGCAAAGTGCGTAATGCGGTACGGAATGGGATCGGCGATGCCAGGGACCATATAGCCCACGAAGATATCCGGGACCACGCAGCCAAACAAAAAGGCATTGCGGTCGCGCACGCTACTGGCAAGCGCACCGGTGCGCTCCAGCAAACGCTCCGTCTGAGCAATATGAATGTTCCAGCTTGGCATAGCCACCCCCATAAAAACCTGGATAACTATACCATCACGGCAAAGCCGCGCGGGCGGCTACGCACGCTCTACGCAGCAACTAGTCCGTAGCACCGCTTTCGGTTCCATACGACGGCGAAGGCGCCTCGACCACATGGTGATATCGATCGATATAGATAGCGCGGGCACCCAGGCGTCGCACCAAATCCTGGTGATGCGTGCTCATCAAGACCGTCTTACCCGCCGCAACGTAGGCCAGCAAAAAGTTGACCACGATGTCGCATGAATCCTCGTCGAGCCCATTGGTAGGCTCGTCGAGCACCAGGATATCGGGGTTCATAGACACAACCGCAGCCAGCGCCACGCGCTTCTTTTGCCCGCCCGAGAGCTGATAGGGAGAGGCGTCGGCAAGGTCGGCAACCTGGAACAGCTCCATGGCATCGCGGACGCGGCGCTCGAGCTCGTCTGCCGGCAACCCCATCTGCGCGGGACCAAAAGCAACTTCCTCGCCCACCGTAGCGCAAAAGAGCTGCGCGTCGGCATTCTGGAACACAAAGCCCACGCGCTGATGAAAACGCTGAGCGGCCGCGGAATCCTTGAGATATGCCGCATCGATTACGTCCCCGTCAAACAGGTATGCTCCTGCGTCGGCAAGTTCAAGGCCGTTAATAAGGCGCATGATCGTCGTCTTACCGCAGCCGTTGGGACCGAGCAGGGCAACGAGTTCACCACGATCGACCTGCAGCGAAACGCCGTCGACCACCGTATGCCCCGCATAGGAGAACACCACGTCGCGCAGCTCGATGAGCGGCGTGGCCTCGGCGCCGCCCGCACCGTTCGTACCCGCCGCACTATTCATATCGATCGTCAAAACGTCGCCCTTCCCTATTTGCATCCCCAGCCGGAACCAGCAGCGCCTACAGCACCGCGCACAACACGGCGAGCAGAACCACGCCGGCCGCATAGACCGCATCGCGCCAGCCAAACCCGGCGCGTGCAGGCGCCGGATACACGCCGGCAAAGCCGCGGCAAAGCATAGCCTCATCCATCGCGCGGCTGCATTCCATCGCCTTGATAAACGTCATGCCCATGATACCCGCCAGCGAGTCGGTGCGCGAAAAACCCGCAGGCGCGGAACCGACGCTGCGCAGCATGACCGATTCGCACAGATCGTGCGCCGTGCGTCCCAGCACCTCGATATGCTTGAGCGCCATATCAAACGTAAAGATAACTTCGTCGGGTAGATGCAGCATCTTGAGCGCCGCCGACATGCGGCTCCAGGTGAGCGTCCACGAAACACCCAGCACCAGCGACACGTTAATGAACGTCTTGAGTGCAATCTTGAGCATGGCGCCCGTGGCAGAAGCACCCAGCAGCAGGGCAGGCAGCGCCAGAACCACCGCAAGCCCCGTGGCGCCGAGCGCCGGCACAAAGGTTGCCCGCAGCCCGCGTACGGGGCGCACGGCAACGAGCACCAGCGCGACAGCCGCCATCAACATGAGGTACAGCGGGCTCTGCGTCAGACACACGCACAGGACGCAAACGAACATCCCCACCAGGCGCACCGGAGCCGAAACGCAAGAAAGGGCGCGGTCGATCATCGACCCGCCCTCGTGCGCGCCTCCACCAAGGCGAACCCGCTCAAGCAGGCTCGCCAAGTGCAGGACGTTTTGTTGCATCACACGATGCCGAGCCCCCACGGGCTCGTATCGCTCCTCAGCCGCAAGCCAGCTAGGCAGCTCGGCTATTGCCATGAACACCGCTTTCCTTGACCGTCAGCGAGACCAGGCGGAATGCGATGGTGAGCACCGCCACGCCAATTACGCCCGAAAGAATATACATCGCGGCCTGGCCGGCAAAGCCAAGGCCCTGCTCCTCGGAATAGGCCTGCAGATAATCGCCCGTGGGCAGGGCATCGGCAAAGGTCGGGGTATCGAGACCGACCGAAGCCTGCAGGCTGTCGTCGCCAGCCTCCTGAACGGCGGTCGCGGCGCCCTCAGCGTCCCACTCGCCCCAGGCGTCACCCGTGGCCAGCAGGCCCAGCGGCGTGGCAACGACAAGCACGGCAACCAAGATGAGCGTGGGGACCAGCGAGGTCTTCTTGGCAGCAGCGCCCTCGGCAGCAAGCTGGCCATCGACGACCTCGGGCCCGACGATAATGCTCGGCGCCGTCTTCTTAATGAAGCCGTAGATGGCGGCCGTCGCCACGCCCTCGATCACGCCGGCAACCAGCATATGCGGGATCAACATGGCCGGAATAGCCACGGACAGTGGGAAGGGGCAGTACAGCGGCGCGCCCGAAGCGTTGGTGAAGAGCATCGGCTGAATACCAAACTCGATTGCCGCGCACAGGGCCGCCAGGCACAGGCCGACCCAACCGCTCACGATGGCAGAAACCGAGGTGCCCCAGCTCTTGTCGTGCAGACGGCTGTTGAGCGCACGGAACACGATAGCAGCGACAAACGGCAGCACAAAGGCCATGTTAAAGCAGTTGGCGCCAAACGACAGAACGCCGCCGTCGCCAAACAGCAGCGCCTGCAGAGCCAGCGCGACCGAGACAGCGATAGCCGCGGCCTCGGGACCCAGCAGCAGCGCGATGAGTGCGCCGCCGACGGCGTGGCCTGTGGTGCCGCCGGGCAGCGGAACGTTAAACATCATGAGCAAAAAGGAGAACGCAGCGCAAATACCCAGAAAGGCCATATGCTCGCGATCGAGCGTGGCGCGCACCTTCTTAATGCAGTGAACCCAAACGGGAACCATCGCCACCGCCATGACGGCATCGGTCTGCGGGGACAGGTAGTTGTCTGGAATGTGCATATACGCCTCCCGGTTGTCGGCGCACGGAATTGCAGCGCCGCTTGAATAACCTTGTCAGTGTTACGTAATGTCATATTCGTAACACGCCGCAGGCTATGATAGCAAAACGGCGCGCCGCCACAAAAGCAGCACGCCGTTATGTAATGCGCGTGTCATATATGCAGGGTCAACGGTGCCTTATTCCGAACACCGCGGTCGCGCAGGGCTCCGCAGCAACCGCCATCAGGCCCCACGCTCCCATCGCAAGCCCTAGCCGCGGACCTCGCCGTTTACGCCCTTGCACACCTTGGTGACGATCTTCTGGTGCGCCTTCTCGACCTCTTCGCTGGTGAGCGTGTGGTCGTCGGAGCGATACGTAAGCGCAAAGGCCATGGACTTCTTGCCCGCTCCGATGCGGATGGGATCGCGGTAGACGTCGAACAGACGCACGCCCTCGAGCAGTTTGCCGCCGGCGCTGGTAATACGGCGCTCAAGATCATCGCAGGTCACAGCGTTGTCGACCACGATAGCAAGGTCGTGCTCAACAGCCGGGTACTGTGAGAACTCGCGGTAGTTCTCCTGATTGCGGGCGCCCTTGATCAGCTTGTCCAGATCGAGCTCAAAGGCAACGACGACCTCATCGATGCCCATCGCCTCGCGCGCCTCGGGGTGAATCTCGCCAACCCAGCCCAGCACGGTGCCGCCGGACAGAACCTCGGCCGCACGACCCGGCTGCAAGAAAGCGTAGCCCTCGCCCTCGACGGGACGGAAGCGAACCTTCTCGATGCGCAGCTGGGCGAGCAGCTCCTCGACAATGCCCTTGCCAAAGAAGAAGCGCAGCTTGCGGTACTTCATGTTCCAGGACTGCTCGCTCCACTGGCCCGAGAGCACACCCGCCACGGACTTGGTCTCCTTGGGCAGGCTGGCATTCTCGCGGCCGTGGAACAGGCTGCCGACCTCGTACAGGTGCACGTTGGGCGTGCCGTGGGCCTCGTTGTAGGCCACGGACTGCAGCAGGCCCGGCAGCAGCGAACGACGCATCTCGGTCTGCTCGGCTACCAGCGGGTTCATGAGCACCACGGGGCAACCTCGGCCCTCGGTGGACATACCGATCTTCTCCAGGTCGCCCGGGGCGGCAAAGCCAAAAGTCGTGGTCTCGTTGAGGCCGCAGGCGCGCAGGATCTCGCCGACCTTACGGGTGAGCTTCTGCTCGCGGGTCAGGCCGCCGATGTGGTTCTTGGCAGCCGGGATGGTCGCCGTCACGCGGCCCATGCCCCATAGGCGCAGGACCTCCTCGATCAGGTCGATCTCGCGCGGCAGGTCGGGACGGAAGCTCGGCGGGGTAACCATAAAGTCCTCGCCGTCGCGCTCGACGGTGCAGCCCAGACGGGTAAGCGAACGCTCGATAAAGTCGGGCTCGATGTCGGCACCGCAGATGGCATGCACGCGGGCCAGGCGCAGCTTAATGCTGTCGATGGTCTTGGGCGCGGGGAACACGTCGACATAGCCGGGAGCAACCTCGCCGCCGGCAATCTCCTCGATGAGCGCGCAGGTAACGTTGGCGACATCCACGCAGCCGGTCTCGTCAACCTGGCGCTCAAAGCGGATGGAGGCGTCGGAGATCAGCGACAGGTCGCGGCTGGTGTGCGAGGTGCGACCGGCGTTGAAGCAGGCGCTCTCGACCATCACGTCGACGGTGTCGTCCTCGATCTCGGAATCCATGCCGCCCATAACGCCGGCCAGCGCCACGGGGCGCTCGCCGTCGGTGATAAGGCCCATGCCGGCGTCGAGCGTGCGCTCCTCGCCGTCGAGCGTCGTGAACTTCTCGTCCTGCTGGGCGGCGCGAACCACCACGCGACGCCTGCCCTCGCGTTCGGCAAAGGTGTCCAGGTCAAAGGCGTGCAGCGGCTGACCGGTGAGCATCATCACATAGTTGGTGATGTCGACGATATTGTTGTGCGGGCGCACGCCCAGGGCGTTGAGGCGCTTGACCATCCAGTCGGGCGACGGGCCGACCTTCACGTTGCGCACGATGCGGGCGACATAGCGGTCGCACAGGCCCTCGTCGGCAATCTCGACCGAAAGCTCGTCGTCGGTCGCGCGGCCGGTCTCGGCCTTGATGGCGGGCAGCTTAACGTGGAAATCGCGGTCGAAGATGGCGCCGGTCTCGCGGGCCATGCCGATCATGGACAGACAGTCGGGACGGTTGGGCGTGATCTCGCAGTCGAGCACGGTGTCGCTCGAGCCCACGTACTCGGCAAACGGCATGCCGCAGGGCGTATCCTCGGGCAGGATCATGATGCCGGAGTGGTCGCCGCCCAGGCCGAGCTCGCGCGCGGAGCAGTTCATGCCCATGGACACGACGCCGCGAAGCTTGCTCTTCTTGATCTTGACGTCGCCGGGAAGCACGGCGCCGATCATGGCCGTGACGATGTGGTCGCCGGCCTCGAAGTTCTGCGCGCCACAGACGATCTGCAGCGGAGCGGGGTTGCCGTCGGCGTCGAGATTCTTGTCACCCACGTCGACCGAGCACACATACATGTGGTCGCTATCGGGGTGCGGGGTCTTGGTGAGCACCTTGGCAGTCACCACGTGGTCGAAGGACTCGCCCACGGTGTCGATCGCCTCGACCTCGGTGCCGGTACGGATATATTCGTCCGAAAGGGTCTTGGGATCCTCCGGAATATCGATCATGGTCTTGAGCCAGTCGTAAGAAACGCGCATCTAACTGGTCTCCTTTCATAAATACGGCTTTGAGCCGGAAAACTGCAACGGAGACGGGTTTTCCAAGTGCCGCAGATTGCCTTGAAAGAGGAGGGCCGCGTACTTAGGTACGCAACCGACGATTGAAAGGCAAGGTGCGGTGCTTGGGAAAGCCGCCGGGACTAGAACTGATTTAAGAAGCGCATATCGCCCGTCATCAGCGTTCGCAGATCCGGCAGATCGTAGCGCAGGGCCGCGACGCGCTCGGCGCCAATGCCAAAGGCGAAGCCGGTGTACTTCTCGGGGTCGATGCCGCAGTTGATCAGGACGTTGGGGTCGACCATGCCGCAGCCCAGGATCTCGATCCAACCGCTGTGCTTGCAGAAGTTGCAGCCCTTGCCGCCGCAGACGTGGCAGCTCACGTCCACCTCACAGCTGGGCTCGGTGAAGGGGAAGAAGTGCGGGCGGTAACGCGTCTTGCGATCCTCGCCAAACATGCACTTAACAAAGTAGTCGAGCGTGCCCTTGAGGTCGCCAAAGGTGATGCCCTCGTCAACGACCAGGCCCTCGATCTGGTTGAACTGCGGCAGGTGGCAGGCGTCGGCCGTGTCGGGACGATAGACGGTGCCCGGGCAGATCATGTAGATGGGCGGCTTCTGCGACTCCATAGTGTGGATCTGCACGCCCGAAGTCTGGGTGCGCAGCAGCACGTCGGACTCGCCGTGGGCGTGAGCCTCGGGGTGCGCGACGCTGCCGGGGTTGTTGTCGACCACGTAGAAGGTATCGCGGGCCGAGCGGCTCGGGTGATCCATGGGGGCGTTGAGCGCGGTGAAGTTGTAGTAGGAGGTGTCGACCATGGGGCCGGACTCGACGGTGTAGCCGATGCCGCAGAAGATGTCCTCGGCCTCCTCGATAATCTGCTTGATCAGGTGCTGGTGGCCGATCTGCGGACGGATGCCCGGCAGCGTGATGTCAACGGCGTCGTGCTCCAGTGCGCGCTTGAGGGCGGCGGCCTTCATCTCGGTGTTGCGCTCGTCGAGCATTCCCTCGATCAGCTGGCGCATCTCGTTGGCGCGCTTGCCCATAACGGGGCGATCCTCGGGGGCGAGCTTGCCCATCATACGCATCAGGCCGGTGATGCGGCCCTTGCGACCGAGCAGCTCAACGCGCGCAGCCTCGAGCTTGGCTGCGTCGTCGGCGCCTGCGACGAGCTCCTTGGCCTCTTCCTCGAGTTTGACCAGATCATCAATCAGACTCATGTCTTCCCTTTCGTCTCTCGCGCTCTCCGTTTGCCGAGGCGGCTGCCGCCGTCTGGCGTTGTGAAAACGCGGCCCGGTTCGGTAATAAAAAAACCGTCCTCGGGCGTGTGCATTGCCCAAGGACGGTTGAATTCCGCGGTACCACCTTGTTTGACCCGGCGGATGTCTGGCCCGCCGTGCCCACTCTGCGCCCCTTATCGCGAGGCTCACGGCTTCCCTACTGGGGCTTCGCCGCCGCTAGCCGCGCGCCCGTTGAGGTCGCTGCTCGGGAGTGAACGCTTGGCCCTTGCCACCGCAGGAAGGCTTGCAGCCCATGACCTTCCCTCTCTTGCCGGCGACGCGGCGGGCAAAACCCTCTCCGTCAACGCATTGGGCTACAGGATACCACATTGTGTGGGCGTATCGCCGCGTTCCGTTTTGTTCGTGCTGGGTACAAGGCAGGTAGCTGTGCAAACTGGCCGCGCGCCCACCCGAGGCGCTCGGCTCACGAGATCAAGGATATGGTATGGGAAAGAAGCACGATAAGAAGGCCGAGCCCGCAGCGGGCAAGACGCCCAAAGGCATGAAGGTCGATAAGGCCGTCAAAAAATTCCGCAAGCTCGAGGGCAAGCTGTGGACCCGCGAGTACCTGCTCAAGATTGCCGAGTTTGACGGCGCGACCATTGCTCCCGCCAACGGCGCCGCGGCCCGCGCCGATGCTATGGGCACCCTTGCCGGCGAACATCACAAACTCCTGACCAGCAAAAAGTCTGTTGAGCTTGTGCGCTCTCTCGCGCGTGAGACGGTCGCGGGCGGAAAGATCGACGACCCGCAGCTGCTCGATGAGATCCGCGTGCTCGGCCGCGACCAGCGCGAGGCAAGCGCCATCCCCACCGAGGAGGCCGAGGCCTGGACCAGGCTCACCTGCGAGGCCGACGCCGTGTGGCACAAGGCCAAGACGGCCAATGACTGGGCGAGCTTTGAGCCCTATGTGGATAGAATCGTCGCCCAACTTAAGCATCAGGCCGAGCTCATGGACCCCAAGCGCGACCCATACGATGTTTGGCTCGACCAGTACGAGCGCGGCCTTTCCGCCAAGAGCTTCGATGCGTTTTGCGATGAGGTCAAGGCGACGGTCGTGCCGCTCGTGCACGCCATCGGCGAGCGCGGCCAGCAGCCCGCTGCCGACTTTTTGCACGCCCGCGTGCCCGAGGCCGCCCAGCGCGCCATGAGCTTCGACCTTATGAAGCTCGTCGGCCTGGACCTGAACGACACCACGCTTGCCTTTACCGAGCACCCGTTTAGCGAGGGCTTTGCCGTGGGCGACGCGCGCATCGCGACGCACATCTACGAGGACGACTGCATCTCCAACGTCTACAGCATCATCCACGAGGCGGGCCACGCCATGTACGAGCTGGGCGTCAATCCTGCCTATGCGCGCACCTGTCTTGAAGGTGGCACCTCCATGGGCATCCACGAGAGCCAGAGCCGCTTTTTCGAGAACACCGTGGGCCGCAGCCGCGCCTTTATGGGCCCGCTGCTTGAGGTACTGCGCCGCCACGCGCCCGAGGTCTACGGCGACGTTGACGAGGACACGCTCTACCGCGCCGTGAACATCGCGCAGCCATCGTTGATCCGCACCGAGGCCGACGAGCTCACCTACCCGCTGCATATTATGGTGCGCTACCAGATCGAGCGTATGCTGTTTGCCGGCGAGGCCACGGCCAAGGATATCCCCGCGCTTTGGAACCGCTTTATGGACGAATACCTGGGCATTCCCGTTCCTGACGACACGCGCGGCTGTCTGCAGGATACGCACTGGAGCGGCGGCTCGTTTGGCTACTTCCCCACGTATGCGCTGGGTAGCGCCTACGACGCCATGTTTGTGCCGGCCATGTGCCGCGACGACGTCGACCTTACCGGTGCCTGCGCGAGCGGCGACTTGGCACCCGTCCGCGCATGGCTGGGCGAGCACATTTGGCAGTGGGGCCGCGCCAAGGACGCGCCGGAACTCATCAAGGGCGCCTGCGGCATGGCCTTTGACGCCCGCTACTACTGCAGCTACCTGCAGGACAAGTTCACCACACTGTACGAGCTGTAAGGATTGACCAGCACGCCATCGCCAACGCCAACTATGTTGACGCCAATGTCTTGGCAACGTCAGCGAAAACGACCCTAAGCGAGCAAGGTGACGTGAAATGAAAGGGCGCTGACCTTCTGGTCGCGCCCTTGAAATTGAACGTCAGATTGCCGCTTAGGGGCGTTTGCAGCGTCGAGCAGTTACGCGGTTTGGTAAAACCGCGTAACTACAGAGCCTCCAGTGCGTTGGCGATGCGCTTCATGGCGGCGTCGGCGGCCGATTGGTCCGGAGCCTCAGCCAGCACGCGAATCACCGACTCGGTTCCGCTCTTGCGCACCAGCACGCGGCCCTCGCCCGCCAGTGCGGCCTCGGCCTCGGCGATGGCGGCCTGCACGCCCATGTTGCCCAGCGCGGCGTCCTTATCCGCCACGCGCACGGCAACCTGCGCCTGCGGCAGCAGCTTGCACGGAGCCGTGAGCTGCGAGAGCGTCTCGCGCTCGGCACGAATCACTTCCATCACGCGCAGCGAGGTCATAATGCCGTCGCCCGTGCGCTCGATATCGCCAAAGATCGTATGACCCGTCTGCTCGCCGCCCAGGCTGTAGCCGCCCTCGCGCATCTTTGCATACACGTGACGGTCGCCCACGCCGCTGGTCACGGCGCTCAGACCGGCAAGCTCCAGCGACTTGACCAGGCCAAAGTTGCTGGCGATCGTCGGCACCACGGTACCGCCCGAGAGGCGCCCGTGCTTGTTTAGATACACGCCGCACACGTACAGAATCTGGTCGCCGTCGACCACGCGACCGCGCTCGTCCACGGCCAAGCAGCGGTCGGCATCGCCGTCGTAGGCAAAGCCCACATCCAGTCCCTGCTCCACCACGTGGCGCTGCAGGCGCTCCATATGCGTAGAGCCGCAGTCGACGTTGATGTTAAAGCCATCGGGCGCGGCGTTGATCACGCGCACATCGGCGCCCAGCGCGTCGAACACCGGCTTGGCCACCGAGGACGCCGAGCCGTTGGCGCAGTCGAGACCGATCTTGACGCCCTGTAGCGAAAAATTCGAACTCGCAATGAGCGAGGCGATATAGCGGTTGCGCCCCTGCATGTAGTCCACCGTGGCGCCGATGTGGTTGCCCGTGGCCAGCGGCACCTCGCTCTTGCCATCGATGTAGTCCTCGATGAGCTCCAGTACGTCCTCGTCCATCTTAAAACCGTCGCTGTTGACGAGCTTAATGCCGTTATCGCAAAACGGGTTGTGGCTCGCACTGATCATGATGCCGCAATCGAAGCAGCCTTCCACGGTCTGATGTGCTACGCCCGGCGTGGGGATCACGTGCAGCATATAGGCGTCCGCACCGCTCGCGACCAGGCCGCTCACTAGCGCCGCCTCGAACATATAACTCGAGCGACGTGTGTCCTTGCCCACGATGACGCGCGCCTTGCGCTCGCGGTTGGCGCCGTAATACCAGCCCACAAAACGGCCAATCTTATAAGCGTGCTCTACCGTCAGCCCAACGTTGGCCTCACCGCGAAAGCCGTCGGTGCCAAAGTACTTCATGCGCTCTCCTTACAAAATAGGGGCGAACAGATTGCCTGTCCGCCCCAAAATGGTACTCGATTATCTGCGCTACCAGAAAAATCCTACGCCGACGCGCTGTCGCGAGCCGCCTGGCATGTAGGAGTCTGACGCAGCGTAAGCGGCTTGTCCCCCGCCTCGGCCGACGTGGTCAGCGTATATGTGATCGTCGTCGTCTCGCCAGCATGCAGGTCAACGGTGCCCGAATAGAAGGGGATTCCATGCCACGTAGCGGCGCCAAGACCAAACTGGGTGCCCTCGACGGTCAGATCAGTAATGTTGCCGCCCGTCGGTGCAAACAACGAGACATTCAGACGCTCGTCGTCGCGCGCTGCATCGGGTGCGCTCGCCGCGACGTAGTCGGGCAGCTTGCCTGCCTCCTCCTGCGTCATGATGTTCGTCAGGGTAACGGTGATGCGATACGAGCATGTGCCGTCACCGTTCTTGATGCCCTGGCCAATCTGCGTATCGGCATTCAGGTACCAGTCGAGCTTGGAGAAGCTCAGGTTGTTAAAGTAGACACCAGCAACGGGATCTTCACTCGGGTCATCCGGATCGGGCAGCGAGGCGTCGATGTTCATCTGCTTGATAGCGTTCTGCTCGTCATCGTTTTTCATCCACGCGATCAGGCGGCCCTCTTCGGCACCGCGCTCAACGGCGCTGACAAGCTTCGTAACATCGACATCGCCGATACCGCCAAGGATCTTGTCGAAGGCAGCGCTGGCGACGGATGCAAAGATGCCGTCAGACTCCTCGACCGGATAGTTCCAGTACACATCGTGCATGAGGACCTTTGCGGCGTTGGTGCCGTCGACAACCGTTCCGTCGGGCAGCGACACATTACCGACCAGGCCCAGCAGATACTGCAGGAACACTGGGTCAATGCCCACGACGCCGTCAACGTCCTGGCCATATTGAGATTTCCACAGGGCTGCGACACGCTGCGAGTTGCGGGGCCAATCGGGCGAATAGGTATTGCCCGAGTTGTACAGGTTACTGTGGTTGCCGAACAACGCCTCATCCTCTTCGTCGACGCTCTCGACCGCCTCGTCCTCGCTGAGTCCAATGCGGGGAACAAACTCGCCGATCGACATCTGGCCGTCGGTGACCGAAATCAGGCCCTGCGAACCGCCAAAGCCGCCGCAGGCACGAATCTCGACGTTGTTCATGGCGTACATAAGGTAGTTGCGCGTCTGGCCGTTGGCGCCGAGCATCTGGGGAAGGACGGGGGCGACCTTCTCCGCCGCGTCAACCGCGCCGTTGAGGGTGGCAAAGCCGTCCTTGGCCTTATCGACCAGCTCGGTCACCTGGGAAATATGAGTATCGCCAATGCCCTGGATCTTTTCGTTGGCGCTCTTGAACACCTTCGAGCTGTTGGAAAGCGAATCGGCGACCGCCTGCAGCGCGGACACGTTAATCATGCCATCCTGGAACAGCTTGCCGGGCGTTGCCTGCGAGAGGTTGTCGGCCATGGGAATCAGCGCGCCGCTAGAGACATCGGACAGGGCGTCGATCATGGTGCGGGCAGCATTGATGTCGCTGCCATACACCGGGATAAACGAAGCCGCCGTCCACAGCGGGCTCGAGGTCTCCGCCTTCATGCTGTCGCAGAGCTCATCGATCTTCTTCGCGTCGTCAGGCAGCGTCGAAAAATCGCCCGACGTGACCTTGTCCTTAAGGCCACCGACGATCTCGACAGCCTCCTTCGCTTCGCTCTTTACGGTCTTTGCCGAGTTAAGCAGCATAAAGCCGCTTGCGCCAAGCGCAACGAGAAGCACCGCGACTACAGCGGCAATAATGGCGCCAGTGTGACGCCTTTTGCGCTCGCCCTTGCGATGGCGATGACGGACCAGACCGTCAGAGGTCGAACTCGACGAAGCGTCGCTACCGTAGTTCAAGCCAAAATCGTAATAATCTTCCTTGGAACCCGAGCCCGCAAACTGGGCACCGCTATCATCCAGGCGGGCGAACGTGCCAGTCTCGGAGGCGCCGGTGTAAATCGTGCCAAGGTTACCCGTAAGCCCCGCGCCACCGGCAGAGGGAGTATTGTTGGCGGCCTTGCCGGCATTAACGTTGCCGGCGGTATTCGCGGCGTTGGCAGCACCTGCGTTGTTCGCAGGTATCGAAGGGGCCCCGCTCGGCTGCGACGTGGAGGTTGCACCGCCCGCAAAGACATTCCCTCTTGCACGGCCGGTCTTTTTTGCCTTTTGAGACTGCTCGTACAGAGCGGTAAACATCGCCGTCTCGCCCGGGGACACGCGCTTACCGGAACCGCCCTGCCCAGCGCCGCCCGGCGTGCCGGCCTTACCAGCCCCGTTCGGACGCGGCGGAACTGCAGGACGGCCGCTATCGCTGCCCTTAAAGTGATTACCAGCCATAAAGAAATCCTCGCAATTGAGTCGCAATGAAAAAGTCCATAACGTTACTAGTTTATGGCATTTTGAGCATCGACAGCTAAACTCCAGACACGGACATCAATTGGCGAAAATGCGGCACAACACCTTTTCCGTCCTGGCGGCGGCGCCAGCTACACCGTCAAAAACACCATCGCGATAATCATGGCAAAGCCCGCCAGGTCGGTGGGCAAAAACACCGTTCCCAGCATAAGGGCGCTGGTGATGGTGGCCGAAACCGGCTCCATGGTTCCAAGGAGGCTCGCGCGCACCGAGCCAATCTCCTTAACGCCCTGCATGTAGAACATATAGGCGAAGAACGACCCCACCACAATAAATATCGCGAGCGCGCCGACACCCGAGGGGCCGAGCGCCGGCATATGCGCCCACGGCTGGGTAAAGATACTCATCACGATTCCCGCCGAAAGCATGGCCGAGCCCGTGACGACCGGGCTACCGTATTTGTTGAGGATTCCGGCAGGGATGATTGCTATGCAGGCACCGCCCACTGCGCACAAAAGGCCCGCGAGCAGGCCCATCGGCGAGATGCTGAGCGTACTGGGGTCGCCGCCCGTGGCGATCAAAAACGTTCCGCCCAATGCGAGCAAAATGCCAAGAGCCTCGCGCGTGCGCGGCAGTCGATGCGCGGTGACGCAGGCATACCCCATGACGACCACCAGCTGCAGGCACTGGAAGACGGTCGCGGTGCCCGCGTTGGTCAGGCGCACGGCTGACAGATAGCAAAGCTGGTTGAACAGCAGACCAAAGATCGTAAACAGAATAAGCTGCTTGCGATCGGCGGGGGTAGTCCACAGCTCGATCAAGCGGTCGCGGTCTTTTCTGAGCACAACGAACATAAAGAGCAGGCCAGCGATAACTTGGCGCACGCTCATCAGCCAAAACGTCTCGATATGGCACACGTCAAAGAGGTAGCTGGCGCTGGTGCCAGAAAAACCCCAAAACGTACCGCCGGCAAACGCGGCGAGCGTGCCCAGGGCCATCTTGCGCGTCTGGGCATCGTTGAGGCGGTCGCGCCATGCGCGGCGGGTGCTGCGGCTAAGCTCGTCAGTTCCCTCGGGCACGACAAAATCGGCCGCCGCCGTCATCGGCACCGAAGCCTTTTTACGTGCACGCTGCGCTGTGCGCTCCTGTTCCATTCCACTCCCCCGAAATCAATTGGCAACAAAGCGCTCAAACTGTAGCACGAATATTGATATGGAAATGCGGGCGATTCGGAACATCTACGAGCATCCAAATTGCAAGGACGAAAGGCGCGGATAAGCTATGCCGAGCGGTTGGAATCGTCTAGGCGCGGGGGCTGGCTTCCGCACTTCCCTCAGCACGCTCGCCGTCGACCTGCTCCTTGGCGCTGTCCTGGCTCTCCTGCTCGCGGCGGCGCTTTTCGCGAATCTGCTCCACAGCCGCGCGCAGGGCAGTCTCGTCTTCAGCGCGCGCCACCTCTTGCGTGGTCTTGACCATATGGCGAATTTCGAGCACCAGCAGCACGATCAGCGGCACCACGATGAGCGGAAAGAACAGCAGCGGATTGGTGAGCAGCGAGACCACCACGCCCAGTCCCGCCGAGACAAAGACCACGCGGCCCACCACGTCGGCGGCGGGCACGGGCGCGGCATCCTCGCCCGGATTGGCATCGCCCTTGGTGCGGTAGATCGGGGCGCCGTCGGCGGCGGCCTCCACGGATACGATGCGGTGCGTGTTGAGCGAACCCTCCAGCGCGTCATCGGACGAATGGAAGGTGATGATGTCGCCCACCTGATAGGCCTGGCCGTCGCCGGTATCAACGACGATAAACGAGTGTACGGGAATCGCCGGCTCCATCGAGCCGGTCAGCGTACGCATAAAGCCGTAGCCCATGATGGTGGGAATCTCGCCGGCGGGCGTGAACACCGTGCGCAGCAGCACCACAAAGGCGACCAGGATCACCACGGTCGCCAGCACGTTGATCACGCGGAGCACATGCTTCATCACTTGTCGTCGTCCTTTGCGGAAGTCTCGGGGTCGGCAGCGACCTCGCCCTCGGTGGCATCCGCCGCAGAAGCGCCATCCTCGTCAGGCGCGGCGACCACGCCCTCGCCAGCCTCGCCGCGCAAGCGGGCCAGCAGATAGCGCAACAGGCTGTTGCCCTCGGCACGGCGCTCGGCACGAGCGCGATCACGCACGGCCTGCTCCAGCTCGTGCGTCAGCGCGTCCAGGCGCTGCTGCATCTCCGCGCGAGCAGCTTCGACCTCGCGCTCGCAAGCGGCACGGACGGCGGCGACTTCCTGCTCGATGCGCTCCCCTGCCGCAAGCTCGGCTGCGGCGATACGCTCGTCGGCGTCGGCACGGGCCTCCTCAGCGGCACGCGTCGCGGCATCGCGCTCGGCAGCGACGGCGGCGACCTTCTCGCCAGCATCCACCGCGGCCTGCTCCACAGCAGAATCGGCGGCCGCGTGGGCGGCATCGATCGCGGCATGCAGCTCGGCAACCTCCTTGGCGCACGCCTCGCGCACGCCGGCAAGCTCGGCTGCGGCGGCGTCCTTGGCGGCCTGCAGCTCGGCAGCGTCGGCAGCCGTCTTGGCAGCCAAGGCTGCGGCAGACTCACTCTTGACCCGCGCGACTTGCTCGGCAGCAGTCTGCTCGGCAGCCGCGACCCTAGCATCTGCGTCGGCGCGGGCGACTGAGACCTCGGCATCGGCCTCGGCGCGCATCCGCTCAAGCTGAGCCGCCGCGGTCTCACGTGCTTCTGCAGCGGCATCCTCGGCAGCCTTTTTACCGGCCTCGACATCCTCCAGCGAGGCGCGCAGTTCCTCGACATCGGCCTCGGCAATCTGTGCGCGCTGCGTCAACGCCAGCTCGCGTGTCTTGGCCTCGTCCAGTTCATCTACCAGATCGTCGCGCTCATCGGTCAGCGCGTGCGCCTGCACTTTCCAGGACTTCAGCTGCCCCTGGAGCTCCTCAATCTGCTCGCGGGCCTCGGCCAGCGCCTGCTCGGCATCGAGCTGGGCCTGCGTGACCTCCTCCACAAACACACGACGAACCTCAACATCGGGCAGGTCGGGACTATCGACCTGCACCTCCTTGATCTCTTTAATAAACTTGGGCGCCACCGGCGCGTGTTGCACGCTCTCAAGCTCCTGCAGGTTGCGCTCGTCGTCGGTCAGGCTCTTAAAGACGGTGTAGTTGTTGATGAGGTTGGTGTACATCTGCACCATGTACTCGTCGTCGAACGCCAGCGCCTGCTGCTGCACGTCGATGTTGTAACCCACCTTGTCGTAGCGCTCCATAAACTGCCACAGCTGGTAGCACTTGCGGTAGTTGGGGTCTTTCATGATGAGGTTGGTGCGCTGAATGGGGCTGCGAACCGCACTGCAGCCGTTCATGATCTGGCAGAACGACGCGCCGCGCAGCGCCATGACCAGGCGGCGCACGCGGTCGATGCGCATAAAGACGTCCATGTTGTCAGCGTCGTTCTCGGCGAAGCTCTGACGGTTTTTGACCGTCATCTCCACGCTGTACTCGATCTCTTCGTACGCGTCGTCGATCTTACTGTGCATCTTAAAGCGGTTGCGGATCTCGTTGCCCGTCGACCAAAAGATCACGTCGGTACGCTTATCCACAAACGTCAGCAAGCGCTGAATCAGATGGTAGATAAAGCGGTTCTCGTACAGGTCGTACGTCTCGACGGTATTGACGTTGAGGATGCGCGTAGGGTGAACGCCGCCGTCCTCACTCGGCGCCAAAAACTGCGTGTTCTGGCTCAGATGACGGACGCTGTCGGCGCTGATCTTTTTAGCGAGCGAGACCGGCACCACCTCTTCCTCGGTGGTGATAAAGCGGCGCGGCTTTTCGATGATGGTGTTGATGGCGTCGAGCGAGTCCTCGATCATGCTGATCCATTCCTCGTCCACCACCTTGACGAGCTCCTCGCGCTGCTGTTCGATCGTGGTGCCCGAGGCCTGCGCCATCTCAAACAGATAGCGGAAGTAGCGGCTGTCCTCCTGGATGGGCTCCATCTGCTCGGAGAAGCTGGTATAGAGGTCCTGAATGGTCTCGGACATGGGTTACTCCATAGATTGGATCGATCGGAAAGGGGCGGGGCGACATCACGTCGCCCCGCGCTTACGACATTAGTAGAAATTCTGGATCCGCTGCAGGTACATGACGGAATCGGGCAGACCGCCCTCGCCAAAGGTCTTCTCAATGTACTCGATCAGGCCCTTCATCTCGTCGCGCACAAAGCTCACGTTCATGGACTCAAACTTCTTGAGCACCTTGCGGGCGATGATGTAGTCCATGCCGCCCAGCTCAGTGCCGCCGCACGCCACGTACACGGGGATAAAGTCGTACATCTGCTTGATGATACGGTTACCAAAGGCCAGCTTAAAGCGGGTCTGCAGGTACTGGTCCAGCTTGTGCATCTTCTGGAGCAGCTCCTCGTCGATCACATACTCGACCTTGGCCTTTTGGAACAGATACTGCAGGTGGTCGGCCGTCACGTGCACGCGCTCGTGCGGCTCGCACTCAAACGCGTCGGCGCGCTCGTTGAGCTCGATGGGGATCGCACGGTCGTACACCTTGTCCGTGATGGTAAAGGTGGAGTCGTCGTTGTTGGCCGTGCCGATAAACCACAGGCTGTCGGGAATGGTGAGCTTGCCGTCGTGCAGACCCCTGGGATCGGCGGCCCACTGGGTGGGCACCAGGTCGAGCACCCACTCGTCGTGGCTGGGCATCTCGAGCACCGACAGGATCTCGGCAAAGTAGTACTCCACGCGGGCGAGGTTCATCTCGTCGAGCACGATCATGGACGGGTCCTGGCGAAGGCCCGCCTCATACACGGCGCGGAGGAACTCGGTCTCGTTAAAGCGCTTGGAAAACTCGTTGAAGTAGCCCAGCACCTCGGTGCGGTCGCGGAAGCTCGGCTGCACCGAAACGATGGTCGCGGGGTTGTCCAAGTAGCGGCTAAAGCTGTAGGGCAGCGACGTCTTACCGGTACCCGAGATGCCCTCCAGGATCAGCAGCTTGGAGGCGGCCATGCCGGCCACAAAGCGGCGGATGACCTCAGGCGTGTAGTAGAGCTTCATCTGGCTGCAGGCGAACGCGCGGAAGCTGTCGACAAAGTCCTCCAGCGAGATGGCATCGTCGTAGGCCGGCGATTCCCAGTCGCGGTACTTAAGGTCCACAAGGGACAGCTTGGGGAAGCGGTTGGCCTGGGCGATCTCTTTTTCCTCGGCAAGGGTCTTGGCCTCAACGGTGGCCTTGGCCATGGCGGCCGCGGCATCCTTGACGCCCTCGCCATCGAGCGCGAGCGACGCGTTGCCCGACACCACGGCAGCCGTGGCGCCCTCGCCCGCAGGCGCGCCCGCGGCGGCGCCCACCACGTTGCCCACCGTGGGCAGGTGGTCGTCGGCCAGGGCCGAGGCGCCCACGTACGGAATCTGCTTGGTGCCGCCCATGGCATTGACCTTGAGCGCCAGCAGCTTGTTCTTCTCGTCCATGAGGTCGAGCACCTGCTTGTTCAGGCGACCGATCTCGCGATAGAGCGCCTTGTTGGACGTGTCATCGCGATGCAGGCGGCGGTTGATGCGGTAGCGGTGAACCAAAATGGCCACGATCAGCACGGGGACCGCGATGAGCATGGCAAACAGAATGATCGCGCCGATCTTGCCCACGATGTCGAACGTGGTGAAGTAGGTCATAAAGATGTTGAAGTACTCAACCCAGCCAAACACCAGAAGGTTAAGGATGGAGCTCACAGCGGCAACGACGTTGTAGACAACCTTTGCCAGCAGCTCCCAGGCAAATCCCAGAAACTCACTCACCGTCGGTATCCTCCTGCTTGGTCGCGTTCATCGCCGCCTCGGCCTCGGCCTTCAGACGACGGGCTTCCTCGAGCTTGGCCTCGGCCTGGGCAAGCTGCTCGGCGGCGTTATCGGCCGTGACGGTAGTGTCACCCTTGCCCTCGGCGTCCACGATGGCAGCCGCGGCGGCCAGGCGGTCCTCCTCGGCCATAGCGCGCTTAAGGTTCATGCCCACCACGATGAGGTGATACACCTGGTAGATAAAGAACAGCAGCATGGGCAGCACGATCACAATGAGGAAGCCCATGGAGCTGGACAGGAAGTCCATGACCTTGCCCATCTGCGGCAGCGCGAACACGTACTTGCCCACGATATCGCCGTCGCTGATGATGTGCGTATCGGCCACGTCGTTGTTATCGCCCTTGGTGGTAAAGCTGCGCATGCCGTTGACCTCGTCGATGGCGGCGATGCGGTGCGTGTTGAGCGCGTACTCGTTGTCGATGATGGTATGGAACGTCACGATGTCGCCCACCTCGAGCTTGGAGGTGTCACACTTTTTGATGAAGATGAGGTCGCCCTTGTTAAACGTGGGAGCCATGGAGTCGGACTGCACGGCGAGCGGGGTGAAGCCGGCGATGTCCGAGACGCTGCCGTCCTCGCGCGTGGCGAGCGTGGTAAACGCATACAGGGCCGCCACCAGGATGATGATCCACATGACAACGCTCAGCGCGATGGATGCGACTTTTTTAACAGATTGCATGATGTCCCTTACTACCGTGTCTGTCTAGGTCGTGCGCGGCCCGATGGCCGCCGTGCGTATCTACTGTTCCTCGATGCCCTCGAAGCGCATCGAAACCGAATAGTTAGCTCCCTTTAGCATATTAGTGCAATTTGGGTCCGTTCCCTCGAGCCATATGCGAACGGTTACCGGCTTGTCCGTTTCTGTTATCAGGTCGAACATGTCGCTGGCCGCGGTCGCCTCGCCCGAGTCGAGCCCAAAGACGGTGGCCGAGCCAGATGAACCGCCGCCCCCGTTAGGGTTGTAGACCCAAGTATGACCGTCGGCGGTAAAGCTCATGCGCATGGCGCTTGCCATGCCCTGCGTGTCGGAGCTGAACCGCGTGTCGGACACGCCGCCGTCGCCATCCTGCCCGGTCAGGCGAACGCGCAGGTCCGTACTGCTCATAAAGTGCAGCGTGAACTCCAGGTAGGCACCGGTGGCGGGATCGGCAGTGGAACCGTCTTCGAAGGTAAAGGTCTGATAGTCGCTCGTGGTGACGGGCTTGAGCCTGGATGCATCGATGTCCACGCCCTTTTCGCTGGCGATGCGTGCCGAGATCTGGTCGAAGCCCAGGCTGTGCACGTATTCGTCGAATGTGGCGTGCTCGTCCAGGTCAAAGCGCAGCGAGCCGTCGGCGTTGGCATCGATCATGAGCATGCGGGTCTTGGCGCTATCGGCGATGGAGAACCAGGCGAACGTTGCCATGGCTATCGCCACCAGCGCAAACAGCACCAGCACCACGGTGGTGGTGAGCTTGCGGCGCAGGTCGGTGTCGGCGGGCGCGGCGGCGGTGGCGGGCCGGGGTGCGCCGACGGTGGCTGAGCGGCGGTCGCCGGTGGTCGGTCGGCGATCGCCTGGCGTAACACGTGCCATTATGCCTCACCGTCCAGGGTCGCAAAGAGCGCCAGGTGCAGGGTGCCCGGGTCTTGATGCAGGTAGTCGGCGCTATCGGGGTCGGTGCCCTCGATGTAGTAATAGATATCCAGACGATAGGTCTGGCCCAGCGCCAGCGTGGTGAGCGAGTTTTGCGGGCGCTCGGCCGTCTCGCCGGCGTCCAGGGTAAAGGCGGCCGGGTCCTGCGTCACGTTGGCACCGCAAGCGAGCTGGCCGTTTTGCCAGCCCAGCAGCATGCCATCGGCGTAGCCCGCCAGGCCCGCAGGCGCGGTCGTGGGATGCTCGCCGCGATGGCCGCTGTCGGAACTGTCGAGCTCAAAGATGTTGGCGGCAAGCACCTGGCTGCCGCTCGAGATCTTAATGCCTACGCGGGCTGCACGCAGCAGCTCGGCGTTGGCGTCCTGCGGGACCAGCGGTTCGGCCAGATACAAGCTGACCTTACCCTTTACTTTGCTGGCGCCCGTGCCCGTAATGGTGGGACGCAGGTCGATCCAGCCGTGATAGTAGGTGGAGCCGTTGTCTTTTGCCTGCTCAAATACCGTGGCATCGCCGGCCGAATTGTTTTGCGCGCAGGCAGCAAAGCCGTTGAGGTCAAAGGTCGAGACCGGGTAGAGCGTCGCGGCCCCGCTCGCGGTGGAGGCCAGAGACGCATCGCCCTGCTGCGACCAGCTGCCGCGATCGGCATCGCCCAACTCCAGCGCCAGCTTGGACGTGTCGCTGTGCACGCTCACCGAGTTGGTGTTGACCTTCATGTTGCTGGTAAACCAGGCGTAGGTCGCGGCGCCCAAAGTGGCGGCGAGCGCCACCATAACGAGTGCGATGTAGGCACGCGCGCGGCGGGCGTAGCGGCGGGCGACGGCGCCCTCAGGGCGTGTGCGCTCGGCGACCGCGCTGGAGGGGACCGCGGGGCTCGTGCCCTCGGTTTTGGTCTCGCGGCTATCTGCTGGCATGTGCTGCTTATCTTCCATGACGATTCGCCCCCTTATGCCTTGGCCGCGGCAAAAGCAAGCTGCAGCACCACATCGCGGGCCTGGGCCTCGTCGATGCAATTGGCGTCGCAGCCTTCCATGTACACAACGTAGCGAACGCTTGCCACCTCGTTGGCGGCCAGCGTGCAGATGGGCGTGACGCCTGCGCGCGCCGTGGGCGTGTCGCCGGTGCCGTCCATGCTGTAGGCGCTTATGGCGCGTGCGGGATCGGCGGTGTAGATCCAGCCCGAGGCGCCGGCTGCCGCAACCACGCCGTCTTGCGCGGTGGTGCGCCTACTGGTGGCGCCTGCGGTGTTGCCCAGGTCATCGCAGGTAAAGATATGCGTCTGCGTGCCCGACTGGGTCGTAATGACCAGACCCAGGCGCAGCGCGGCCAGCAGCTGCGGATCGCTCGTCACGCTCATCTGGCCCTGATACAGGTACACGTTGAGCGCGCTATCGCTGCCCTTAAGGTACAGCGTGCCCGAAAGGGCGTAGTCGTCCAGCTGCGCGGTGCAGTCGGCGTAGTCGGTCGTAACGCCGGCGGCGTTTTGGAACGTGCCGCGCCAAAAGCGGGAAAGGTCTGCCGTCGAGATGGGATAGAGTGTCTTGTCGGCGGCGGCAAGCGTTGCCGTTGTGTCCCAGGGCCCGTTGGCCGAAAGACCAATCTGCAGGTCGGCGCCCTCGTCGCTTACCGTGTGCGCCACGGGCGTCACGTTGGTGTAGCGCGAGTTGCTAAACCAGGCGTAGGTGGCGGCGCTCAAGGCGGCTACCAGCACCAACATCCATGCGGCCGCGGCAACCATGCGACGACGCGAGATTAGGATATCTTTGATGTTCGATGCACTCATCCCTGGCCCCCTTACGAACGCTTACCGGCAAAGCGCAGCGCCAGCGATTGCAGGCTGGTGGCGGCCAGGTTGTTGGTGCAGTCGGGGTCGCAGCCTTCCAGCCACACGTACACATCCACGCGCACGGGCGTGCTGCGATTGGCGCCCTCGGCCGCGGCGGGCAGGCTGCAGATCTTGGTCGTGGCCTCCTTGAGGCTCACGACACCGGTGTCTTCGTTATAGTCGCAGAAGTTAGCGCTGGTCAGCTGGTCAAAATGAACCGTGGCGCCATCGGAGCGGGTGCTGTCGAGCACCAGGTGGTTCTGCTCGCTCTCGCCGGCATCCTTGCCGTCGAGCGTGTTGTAGCGCGCCTGGGGATTGTGCTCGCCCGAGACCTCAAAGACGTACTGGCCCGTCACGGTATCGCCCTGTCCCGGAGCATAGGTAACCAGTCCCACGCGCAGGGCGGTGGAGATGGGGTTTGCCGGATCCTGCTCGGTAAAGTCGATACCCGACAGGTACACGTCGGTCGCGGCCGAGTTGGTGGCCAGGTACAGGGAAGTCTTGTAGTAGTCGGAATGCTCGGCGGCGCCAAACATGCTGGCAAAGAGCGAGTCCTGGGTGGTTCCGCCGGTAAAGCCCGTTACCTTTTGGAAGCCGTTAAGCACGTTGTCGGTCGAGACGGGATCGAGCAGGCCCGTAAAGCTCAGGCCGGCGTTGGTTTTGTATTCGCCGTCGTACTCGTTGGAGATGAGGAAGGTCACGCCCGTGCCCGCGGCCATCTTGACGTCGGTGATGTGGCGGTTGGCGTTGTAGATGTACCAGGCATATGTTACGGCTCCGGCAGCAGCAAGGGCCACCAGCAACGTGGCGAGCATGCGATTGAACTGTTTTCGCAGTGAGCGCGCGTCCGACATGTCCCTCCCCCAGATGCCGCATCGTAAACTACCTGGACACCATTTGCCCATAATGGGAATATTTTACGCGAACGTGCAGTTCATCGGGGGTACAAACGCGACTTTTCGCGTGCTGCTCGCGCCGGATCGGGGGCCGATAGGGTCGCAAGTGGTTGATTTCCGATCTCAGCCGAACACATTGAGCAAAT
>NZ_QRLE01000014.1:0-73817 GCF_003473055.1 Collinsella sp. AM13-34
CTCTTGACAATGTCCTGCTCATATTAAAAGGAACGTCCCCAGATGCCGAATCCGCAGCTACAGCAGGCCAAAGTGTTTGGCGGCGTTGTAGATGCCGTCGTCGTCCACGGCGGTCGTCACGTAGGTCGCCGCGGCCTTCACGGTATCCTGCGCGTTGCCCATGGCCACGCTCGTGCCCACGGCGGCAAACATCGACAGGTCGTTCTCGCCGTCGCCAAAGGCAATCGCCTCGCTCGCGTCGATGCCCAGGCGCTCCAGCGTCGCCGCCACACCCAGGTCCTTGCCGCCGTTTGCCGGAATAATGTCGCAGAACAGATCGCACCAGCGCGTAGTGAGCGAATGCGACACCGCATCGGTCACGATATGCTCGTCGGCCGGGTCCACAAAGGCGCAGAACTGGTAAACCGGCGCGTCAAAAGCGTGCTCAAACGGTTCCTCGTGGTAGACGATTCCCGCGTTGCTACCGGCCGTCACCACGCGCTCGGACAGGCGGTTCACAAACGAGTTCTCGCCCTGCATGCACAGCGAGTCGTAGCGCCCCTCGGCCACCTGGTCCACGATCACCGCGACGTCGTCCGGATCGATCGGGCAGCTGCGGTAAACCCCCTCGGCATCAAAGCAGTGCTGGCCCGAAAGCGTAATGTACGCATCCCAACCAAGATCGAATAGCCAATCGGGCATCTGATAGGTCGGGCGACCCGTGGCGATCGCGCACGCGATCCCCTGCTCGCGAAAGCTGTCGAGCACCTGCTGCGCCGACGCCGGAATCCGATGGGTCTTAAAGCTCAGCAGCGTACCGTCGATATCGAAAAACGCGGCCTTGATCATCCTCGCCTACTCCTCGCCCTCGAGCTTCTCGCTCGCCTCGAGCCACGCCATCTCCAACTCGTCCATGGCGGCGTGGGCCTCGTCGATCTTTGCCTGCTGCTCGCCCAGCGCCGTGTAGTTGGTGGGATCGACCTGGGCCATTGCTGCCTCGGCCTCCTCAACGCGGGCGCGCTGCGTCTCCATTTTGCGCTCGAGCGAGCTCACCTCGCGGCGAAGCTTCTGGCGTTCGGCGTTGGAAAGGCCATTGGGCTGGCCGCTCGACTTGGGCTTTTCGGCCGCAGCCGCCGCGGCACCGGTGTCAAACGTGCCGGTCTTGGCGCTCGGCGCACCCACGGGCTCGCCCTCGGCGGTAGCGTTGCACAGGCGCAGGTACTGGTCCACGCCGCCGGGCATATGCGTCAGGTGGCCGTCGAGCAGCGCCCACTGCTGGTCGGTCACGCGCTCCATCAAGAAGCGGTCGTGCGTCACCAGGATCAGCGTGCCGGGCCAGCCGTCCAGCAAGTCCTCGACAATCGCCAGCATGTCGGTATCCAGGTCGTTGCCGGGCTCGTCCAGGATGAGCACGTTGGGCTCGTCCAGGATCGTCAGCAGCAGCGACAGACGACGGCGCTGGCCGCCCGAAAGATCGCCGATGCGGCTCCAGAGCTGCTGCGTCGTAAAGCCCAGACGCTCGCAGAGCTTCTCGGGTGAAGTCTCCTTGCCGTCAATGACGTAGTACTTCTTATAGTGGCTGAGCACCTCGCGGATCGTGTCGCCCATGTAGGGTTCGAGCTCCTCGAGCTGCTGCGACAGCACGCCAAAGCGCACCGTCTGGCCGATCTTCACGCGGCCGCGCAGGGGCGCGATCTTGTCCTGGATCACGTCGAGCAGCGTCGACTTGCCGGCGCCGTTCTCGCCCAAAAGACCATAGCGGTCGCCCGCACCGATGAGCCAGGTCACATCGGTGAGCACCTGTTTGGACGTGCCATCGGCATCCGCATAGCCGGCATCCACGTCGACCACATCGATAACCTGCTTGCCCAGGCGGCTCACGGCCAGGCGCTTGAGCTCCAGCTCGTCACGCACGGGCGGCACGTCGGCGATCAGCTCGCGAGCGGCATCCACGCGAAACTTGGGCTTGGTGGAACGTGCCTGGGCGCCGCGGCTCAGCCACGCGAGCTCCTTGCGCGCCATGTTGCGGCGGCGCTCCTCGGTGACGGCGGCCATGCGGTCGCGCTCCACGCGCTGCAGGATGTATGCCGAGTAGCCGCCCTCGAAGGGATCGACCTGGCCGTCGTGGACCTCCCACATGCTGGTGCAGACCTCGTCCAAGAACCAGCGATCGTGCGTGACCACGAGCATGGCGCCCTGACCGCGCTGCCAGCGGGCCTTTAAGTGACGCGCAAGCCAGTTGATGGTACGCATGTCCAGGTGGTTGGTGGGCTCGTCGAGCATGAGCACGTCGTAGTCGCCGATCAGCAGGCGCGCGAGGTCCACGCGACGGCGCTGGCCGCCCGAAAGCTCGCCCACCGTGCCTTCCCAGGGCACATCGCTGATGAGGCCGGCCAGAATCTGGCGCGTACGCGGACTCGACGCCCACTCATACTCGGGCGCGTCGCCCACGACGGCATGATGCACGGTGTCGGTATCGACCAGGTTGTCCTTTTGGCCGAGCAATCCGATCGTCGTGCCGCGGCGGTGCGTCACGCGGCCGTCGTCGGGTTCCAGCGTGCCGGCGAGTACACTCAGCAGCGTCGACTTGCCGTCGCCGTTTTTGCCGACAATACCAATACGGTCGCCCTCGCCCACGCCGAGCGTTACGCTATTAAAAATATGCTTGGTGGGAAACTCTAGGCTGACGGAATCGCATCCCAAAAGAATCGCCATATGCCCTGCTCCTTCGTAGAAATTCAACGTTGTCCATGATAGCGAAAACCACCACAAAGGGGACAGGCACCTTTGTGGTGGTTTTGGGCAAGCGCACCAGCACACGACGCAAAAAGGCGGGCCATCTCGCAAAAGAGATGACCCGCCTCTCCAATCAGTCCCGTGGCGACTATGGCCGCCGCGGGCCTCAAGCATGTCCCGGACTAGGAGAACATGCCGGTGAGGTAATCATTCAGCCGCTTATCCTTGGGCCGTTGGAAAATCTCGTCGGTCTCGTCGTACTCAACCATATCGCCCATGTAGAAGAACGCCGTGCGGTTGGACACGCGCGACGCCTGCTCCATGTTGTGCGTCACGATGACAATGGCGCGGTCGGCAACGATCGACGACATCAGGTCCTCGATCGCCAGCGTCGAGATGGGGTCGAGCGCCGAGCAGGGCTCGTCAAACAGAATCACGTCGGGGTTGAGCGCCAGCGTGCGCGCAATGCACAGACGCTGCTGCTGGCCGCCCGAAAGCGCGTAGGCGCTCTTGTCGAGCTTGTCCTTGACCTCGTCCCACAGCGCCGCGCCGCGCAGGCTCTCCTCGACCATGCGATCGAGCTCGTCACGGTCGGTGATGCCGTGGCGCTTGGGCGCAAACGTGATGTTGTCGCGAATAGACTTGCGGAAGGGGTTGGGCTGCTGGAACACCATGCCAATGGAACGGCGCAGCTCGTAGGTGTTTTCGGTCTTGGTGTTCACGTTGCGCCCGCGGTAGTTGATCTCGCCCTCCACACGACAACCGCGAATCTCGCGATTCATAAGGTTGAGACTGCGCAAAAAGGTCGACTTACCACAGCCCGAAGGCCCAATGAGCGCCGTAATCTCGCCCTTGTGATAGTCGAGCGACGCATCGTGCAGAGCATGGTGGTTGCCATAGTACACGTTGACGTTCTTGGCGGAGAGCACGACCTCGTCGCTCACGACCTTGCCGCTCACGCGCACGCGTTTCTCGCTCTCCCCCACGCTCGACAGGAAGTCCTGGGTGTCGGACGCGGCCGCCTCGGTTGCGGGCGTTGCATTCATATCGCTCATTCGGCCGTCATCTTCCTTGCCAGTTGCTTGCCCACGATACGGGCGACTACGTTAAACAGCAGCACGCAGGTCATCAGCAGTGCGGCGGTGCCCCAAACGATCTGCTGGGCCTCGGGGCTGCCCTCGCCATAGATCTTGTAGATGTGCACGGCCAGCGACTCGCCGGGACGGAACACGTTCCAGGCGCAGGTGGGGCTCGACAGGTTAAAGCTCAAGAAGTTCAGGCGAACCGGCGAGCTCATGCCCGAGGTAAAGAGCAGCGCCGCGGCCTCGCCAAACACGCGGCCGGCCGAAAGCACGATGCCGGTCACGATGGCGGGCATGGCCTCGGGAATCAGGATGTGCAGTGTGGCCTCCCAGCGAGTGAGGCCCATGGCCAGGCACGCATCGCGCTGGGCCTGCGGCACGTCCTCGAGCGCCTGCTGAATCACGCGCACCAGGGTGGGGATGTTGAACATGGTGAGCGCGACAGCGCCGGAGATGATGGAGTACTTCCAGCCCAGCTGCACCGAGAACACCAGAAAGCCGAACATGCCCACGACAATGGAGGGCAGCGAGGACAGCGTTTCGATGGCGGTGGAGGCGATGTCGCGGATGGGCCCATCGGGCGCGTACTCAACCAAAAAGACCGCGCCGCCCAGGCTAATGGGCACCGAGATGATCAGGGTGATCAGCAGCAGATAGAACGAGTCGAACAGCTGGTAGAGCACGCCGCCCTGCGTTCCGTTGGCGCGTGCGGGCTGCGTGAGAAAGCCCGGCTGGAACAGCGTCGAGATACCCTCGAACAGGATGTAGGCCACCATGGAGACGACGATAAGCATGACGATGGCGACAATCGCCGTCAGCACGCCCGTGGCGATGCAGTCCTGCTTTTGGACACGCCCGAGTCTCGCCTCGTCGATGTGGATGCGCGTGCTAGCCACGAGCCTTCGCCCCCTTGCGGCCGATAAGGTGGATGATCAGGATAAAGATGAGGCTCATGCCCATCAGCAGCAGGCCGAGCGCCCACAGGACGTCGTCCTGGGCCGAGCCCTCGGCATAGACCGCCATGGACGTGGTGAGCGTGGTGGTGATGGTGGACGCCGGCGACAGCAGCGACGTCGGCATGGCCTCGATGCCGCCAATGACCATGCGCACGGCGAGCGTCTCGCCAAAGGCGCGGGTCATGCCAAGGATGACTGCGGTCATGAGCGAGGGCATGGCGGACTTGAGCACCACGTGCCAGATGGTCTGCCAGCGGGTGTAGCCCAGCGCGAGCGAACCCTGGCGGTAGCTATCGGGCACGGCGCGCAGGCCATCGACCGAAAGCGTGGTCATCGTCGGCAGAATCATGACGGCCAGCACGATGGCGCCGGGCAAGATACCCAGGCCTGTGCTCACGTGGAAAACGCTCTTCATAAGGCCGACGACCACGTGAAAACCGATGAGGCCAAAGACGACCGAGGGAATGCCGGTCAAAAGCTCAATAAGCGGCTGAAAGACCTTGGAGCCAAACTTAGGCTGAATCTCGACCGCAAAGATGGCAGAGCCGATGGCGATGGGCAGTGCGATGAGCGTGGAGAGCACCATGACCGCAAACGAGGTGACGATCAGGGGCAGGGCGCCAGTGTAGGGCAGGCCGTTTTCGGCCGTGTTGGCCAGGTCCCACTTGGTACCGGTAAAAAACTCGACGATCGAGACGCCGTCCTTGAAAAAAGCCGAGAGGCCCTTTTGGGCGACCATAAAGATGAGCGCGGCAACGACAAGCGTCACGAGCGCTACGCACGCGCCCGTGACGCCCAGGCCCACGTTCTCAAGGTCGCGCTTTGGCAGCTGTTTTGCCATTGCAAACCTTTCCGGGGCGATTACTTATTTAGCGGATACCTTGCCGCTGGCGTCCTTGACGACCTTCATGGCAGAGACGGGGATAAAGCCCTGCTCCTCGACGAGCTTGCCCTGGACGTCGTCGGAAAGCATGAACTCCAGGAAGGCCGTGGTGGCCTCGTCGGCGTCCTTGGAGCAGTACATGTGCTCGGTCGCCCAGATCTTAAAGGAGTCGTCGGTAACGTTTGCGCTCTTGGGCTCGACGCCCTCAACCTTGATGGCGTTGAACTTGGAGTCGTCGAAGTGCGAGAAGTCGAGGTAGGAGATGGCGTTGTCGGTGCTGGCCATCTGGGTCTGGACGTCGCCGGACTTGTCGAGCTCGGCGTCGCCCTTAAAGTCGACGGCCTCGTCGCCAAAGACGGCGGCCTCGAAGGTGGCGCGGGTGCCGGAGCCTGCCTTGCGGTTGAGGACGACGATCTTGGCGTCGTCGCCGCCGACCTCCTTCCAGTTGGTGATCTGGCCGGAGAAGATGCCCTTGAGCTGCTCGAGGGACAGATCATCGACCTTGACGTTCTTGGAGACGACAGGGCCCATGCCCACGACGGCGACCTCGTGATCGACGAGGCTCTTGACCTGATCGGCCTCGAGCTTGGTCTCGGCGAAGACGTCGGAGTTACCGATAGTAACGGTGCCGGCGGCAACAGCGGTCAGGCCCTTGCCCGAACCGTTGCCCGAACCGGAGACGGAGACGTCGGGATTGGCATCCATAAACTTCTCGGCAGCAGCCTCGACGAGAGCCTGGAACGAGGAGGCGCCGTCGTAGGTCACCTCGCCGGAGACGGACTCGGCAGCAGCGGCGCTGCCCTCAGCAGCGGTGTTGGCGGCGTTGGAGCCGCCGCAACCAACGAGACCGAGACCGACGATGCTGGCAAGACCACCAGCGAGGCCGAGGAACTGACGACGAGAATAAGCCTGATCGAGCATGATCTTCCTTTCATACAAGCGACTCGCGGGCACCCTGCCCGCTTTGCTGTTTGGAAAGATACGGTCTCGATCGGGCAGCGCCCGCGTCAGCTGCGCTTTATTACGGGCATCTGATAGACCCTTACCGCAAGCGCGGCTCGGCTTTACAAACGAATAACAAACCCGCCACCAAGCATGGCCCGCCTTTTACACCAATAAAAACAAAGTTGCGGTGAAATAGTTCCTGCTTGGCCATCAAATGGCCCATTCTAGGAACTATTCCACCGCAACTTAAAAAGCCCGGACGAAAGGGGTGCTAAGTTGTTAAAACGCCGCAGCCTTAAAGCTCAAGCTCGTTCAAACGTAAGATCGCCACGATATAAATCTTGAGCGCCTGCTTGAGCTGTTCCTCGTTGGCGCACTCGTTGGGACCGTGCATCTGGCCGCCCCACTCGGGCAGCTCCAGACCGGTCTCCTCGGGGCCAAACGAGACGGCGCGGGCAAAGTTGCGCGCGTACGTGCCGCCGCCCATGGCAAAGGGCTCAGCATGCTTGCCCGTAAACTCGTTATAGGTATCAATAAGCGCCTTTACGGCCGGATCGTCGGCAGAGACCGAGAACGGCACCTTCGCACGACCCACACGGCACGTCACGCCAAAACGGCCCACGAGCGGATCGAGCTGCTCGCGGATGGTATCAGCACTCGTGCTGTCGGGGAAGCGCACGTCGATGACCTGCTCAATATGGCCATCCGCCACGCGGATGACGCCAGCGTTGCAGGTAAGCGGGCCAAACGCCGGACTCGTCGCATCGATACCCAGGCCGCGACCATAGGCGTCCGCATGCACAAAGGCCAGGAACTTGACGAACTCGTGCTCGGCAGGCGTCAGCAGGCGCTCGTCGCGTGCACCAAACGCGTCCTCGGCCTCGCGCAGATACGCCACGATCAGCCCGACGGCGTTGATCGTTCCCTCTGGCATCGAGGCATGACCGCCAATGCCGTGGGCGAAAATCTGCGCATGCCCGTTATCGAGCGCCGTGATCTCCAGGCGGTCGCCGTTCTCGACCGGCGCCGGCAGCTCATCGGCGGCAATCGCAAGCTCGCAGATAGACTGCGACGGAATGGCGTTGCTCGCCTCGGCACCGCTCCAGGACACAATGCGCCCGCCGTCGATCTTGGAGCTCACAAATGTCGCCCCAAACTGGCCCTTCTCGGCATTGCAGACCGGAAACTCGGCATCGGGCGTAAACAAAAAGTCGGGGTCTGCGTAGTTCTCCAGATAATGGTGAACGTCGGACATGCCCACTTCCTCATCGCAGCCCAGCAGTGCGCGGAAGGTGTAGCGCGGAACAATGCCGTGCTTGAGCAGATAGGCGCCGGCGTAGAGCGACAGCACCGCCGGACCCTTGTCGTCGATAACGCCGCGGCCGAGCAGCCAGCCCTCGCGACGCTCCATCGCAAACGGGTCGGTGTTCCAGCCCGGGCCGGCGGGCACCACGTCCACGTGGCAGATGGTCGCGAGCTGCTTGTCGCCGCGGCCAGGAATATCGGCAATGCCCACATAGCCCTCGTCGTCGCTCGTCTGATAGCCGAGCTTCTGCGCGATGCCGAGCGCACAGTCGAGCGCGTCACGGACCGGGCGGCCAAACGGCGCGCCGGGCTCTGCATCGGCAGAAACTGCCACGGACGGATAGCTCACCAGCTGCTCGATATCGGCGACGACATCTTCCCAGACCTCGTCGACATACTCGGCGACGCTCTGCTCCACCTGATTCATAGACTGCCTCCTTACCAATGAGCGGCAAGCGTACCCGCCCCTCACATTTAGTTCCTAGATAGAGAAAAGTTTAGCAAGCTCGGCCACCGAGTGCACCACCGCATCGGCACCCGCCGCCTCGTGCTCGCCCGGCGCCGCCGCGCCCGAATAGATGCCGATGCACGGCACGCCCATTGCGTGCGCGCCCTCCACATCGTTAAAGCGATCGCCGATCATCACGGCATCGTCGGCCGTCGCGCCGAGCGCCGCCAGGGCATCGCGGACCGAATCGGCCTTGGTCTCGCGTCCCTGCGGCGGATTCATGCCAATCACCGCCTCAAACTGAGAGAGCCCGAGCTCATGCACCATGTCGATGCACTTGGCCTCCATGCGTGACGTCGCCACGGCCATACGCTTGCCCCGGGCGACCAACCCATCCAGCAGCTCGGGGACCCCATTGAACACGGGATACTCCTCCGGTCCCAGTTCATCAAAAAAGGCGCGGTACTCATCGGCCACCACAAGCGACTCCTCGCGGGAAAAGCCGTAAAAGTCGTGAAAGCTCTTCCACAGGGGCGGCCCGATCATGCGGCGCAGATCACCCATCTGCGTCTCCGAAAACCCGCGCGCAGCCAGCGTCTTGCGCGTCGAGGTCATCACTGCCCGACCCGTATCGGCCACCGTGCCGTCAAAATCGAACAGCACAACCGGCCGCTCGCAAAGTTGCAATGCCGCCATCGGCACCCTTCTTCCCCAGTTGATGATTTCCACACCACCGCTTCAAACTGTTGACTATTCAACAATTGAACCTAGCAATGTAGAGCAACTCCACTATACTTGTCGCACTTTGCTTTCAGAAGGCGGCGCTGCCGCGCCCCAACGAAAGGTGCAATTATGTCTTTTGCCATCATAACCGACTCCACGTCGGACATCTCCCCCGCCCGTGCCCAAGAGCTCGGCATTTACGTGATTCCGCTGCATGTGATTATCGAGGGCGAGGACCTGCTCGACCAGGTGCAGATTACCGCCGAGGAATACGTCGCCCGCATGGCCGGCTCCGAGCAGCTGCCGCACACCTCGCAGCCGAGCGCCGGCGAGTTCAAGGCGCTGTTTGACCGCGTACGCGCCGATGGCCACGACAGCGCGATCTTTATCTCGCTGTGCAGCGAGTGGTCCGCCTGCTATTCCAACGCATGCCTGGTCGCCGAGACCCACGAGCTCGACGTGCGCTGCATCGATTCGCGCACCGGCTCGGGCGCCGAGGGCCTGCTGGTGGAGTACGCGCTGGCTATGCGCGAGGACGGCCGCAGCCTGGACGAGACCGAGGCGCAGATCCGCGCGGCCCTGCCCGACGCCCACCTGCTGCTGATTCCCCGCACGCTCGAGAACCTCGTTAAGAACGGCCGCGCGCCCAAGCTTGCCGGCCAGCTCACGCAGATGCTCAACATTCGCCTGGCCGTTTCGCCGGAGTGGAAATCGGGCGAGATCAAGGCCATCAAAAAGGGCCGCGGCGCCAAGCGCATCGTCGCCAACACCATGGCAGATTGCCTCGCGTTTTTGGACGAGCACCCGGGCTCAAGCGTGCGTGTGCTCACGACCGGCGCCGCCGAGGAGCAGGAACTTGTCAACGAGGCACTCGCGGGCCAGGATTACGTAGACGCCGGCACCGGCCCCATCGGCTGCACCATCGCCACCCATGTAGGCGTCGACGCCATCGCCATCAGCTACTGCCCCCGCTACCAGCCCATCCACTAGGGGCACCTTTACCACTTGCGGTGGAATAGGAACTGTTTTTGGCTTATCAGCCGCAAATCAATCCCTATTCCACCGCAACTTAGAAATCGGCGATCAGCCCAGCGGACCCTGAAACAGTTCCTGATGAGTGCCCATTCTCACCAGCCTAATCACTGGGTTAGTCTTATGGGGAAGATAAAGAACGACCACATCGACCAAGCCATCGGATAGGTGGAAATCGATGTGGCCGTTGTAGTTTCCGCCCGGGTTTGAGAGCTCGTGGGCGCCATACTCCGCCGGAAGTGACCCATGAGCCACAAGCTCTGCAACCGCCGCTTTAAACTCACTTTTTAGCTGCGGATGCATGCGCATCGTTCGTTTGTAGTCCACCTTAAATTGAGCCTCGACTTTAATCTCGAACATCGCTATTCCTCATCGAGGAATGACATAAGCTCATCAGCGTTATTGAATGACAGGCTATCGTCCGGCAAAATCCCCAGCTCATGAGCCTCGGCGATCACCATGGCGCGCCTCGTCACCTCGTTGGGCACCTCCGCCCTTCCTACAATCTCAAAAGGAATCTTTCGCTGATTTACCAGCTGCCGAACGGCAAGATTGAGATAGGAATTGAGGCTGAGGCCGACCGAATCCAAGAACTCAGTCGCCTGCTCCTTGAGCCCCTCTTCGATTCGAACCGTCGTAGGCTTAACTGTTGCTGTAGACATTTGCGACCTCCTCGCCCTCGTCTTTTACACCAGTATACCCAATATAAATGGCAATCTGATGTTAGATAACATCAGATTGCCATGCGTATTCATGTCGCGTGGGCACGATTGATCTACATCAGCCCGCTGAGCGCAATGTCGACGGCTTCGTTGAGGTCGTCGGTGATGTGCACCAGCTCCTGATCGAGTGGGCTGATCATGCCGGCATCCATCACCGGGCCGTTGAGCCAGTCGAATAGGCCCTGCCAGTACTCGGTGCCCACCAGCACGAGCGGCATGCGCTTGACCTTGTGCGTCTGCACCAGCGTGAGAACCTCGAACATCTCGTCGAGCGTGCCAAAGCCGCCGGGAAATACGATGGCGCCCGAGCTGTACTTAACGAACATGGTTTTGCGCACAAAGAAGTAGCGGAAGTCCATGCCGAGGTTCACGTATTTATTGAGCCCCTGCTCGTGCGGCAATTCAATGCCTAGGCCAACTGACTTGCCGTTGACACTCGCCGCTCCCCTGTTGGCCGCTTCCATGATGCCGGGGCCGCCACCGGTGATGACCGCCACGCCACGTTGCGCGATCTTGCGCCCGACGGTACGCGCCGCCTTGTAGAGCGGATCGGTCTTGGGCGTGCGGGCGCTACCGAAGATGGTCACCGCAGGTCCAAGCTCGGCAAGCGCGCCAAAACCATCGACAAACTCTGCCTGAATGCGCAGCACGCGCCACGGGTCGGCATGCAGCCAGTCGGTCGAGTCCTCGGGCGCCAGCAGGTTGGCGTAGGTGTTGTCCTTAGGAATCATGGGGCCGCGCATGACCACGGGGCCGCGGCGGTACGTCTCGTCGTAGGCAGGCTCGCCCTCGACGTTCTCATTCTTAATCATGGGTACTCCTATCGAGAAAAAGAAAAACGGGCGGGGTCGACGCTATGCGTCAAACACCCGCCCGAGCATCAACTATTCGGTATGGTACCCACGACGCATCAAGCACTTGCAAGCTATCGGTCAGCGGTCGCGCAGCCGGTGTCAACGAATGTGACGACCGGCTGGCGCCCGACCATTGCCGTTGCCCACGCTCTGCAAGCGTGTCTGTCGCCCTTAGTAATCCACCGCGGCAGGACTATTCATCCAATCGCTCACGAATGCGCCGTAGCGGCCCTCGATAATGGCCTGACGGGCACGCTGCATAAGGTTGAGCAGGTAGTAGATATTGTGCATCGAAAGCAAAATGCCGCCGAGCATCTCCTTCTGCGTGACCATGTGGCGAATGAGCGCGCGGCTGTAGCCGCCCGTGCACACCGGGCAGGTGCAGGTGGGGTCGATGGGGCCGTCGTCGTGCGCAAAGCGCGCGTTACGGAAGTTAAGGCGACCTTCACTGGAGAACGCCGTACCCATGCGACCGGTGCGCGTCGGCAGCACACAGTCGAACATGTCGATGCCCACGCCCACGCCGCGTACGAGCGTGGTGGGGTTGCCGACACCCATCAGGTAGCGCGGCTTATGCTTGGGCATGTACTCGCTCACGAGCGGCGCCAGGGTCTCGAACATGGTCTCGTGATCCTCGCCCACCGAATAGCCACCGATACCATAGCCCGGGAAGTCGCCGCACTCCTCCAGATGGCGCAGCGAACGCAGGCGCAGATCCAGGTGCATGCCGCCCTGAACGATGCCAAAGAGCGCCTGGTCATCGCGGGTATGCGCCTTATAGCAGCGCTCGGCCCACATGCTCGACAGCTCAACGGCGCGCTCAACGTAGGCGCGCGTGGCGGGATAGCCCGGGCACTGGTCGAGCTGCATGCAGATATCGGAGCCGAGTTTCATGGCGATTTCCATGTTGTCCTCGGGCGTCCAAAACACGTGGCGGCCGTCGTAATCGTTGACAATAAAGCGCACGCCCTCATCGGTGAGCTTGACGGCATCGTTGTGGCTGAAGACCTGGAAACCGCCCGAGTCGGTGAGGATGGGGCCGTGCCAGTTCATGAACTTGTGCAGGCCGCCCAGCTCGGCGATGGTATCCTCGCCGGGACGCATGGACAGATGATAGGTATTGGCGAGCACGATCTGGGCGCCGAGCTTCTTGACAGTCTCGGTAGGAATGCCCTTGACGTTTGCCTTGGTGCCCACGGGCATAAAGATCGGCGTCTCGATGTCGCCGTGCGGGGTGTGCAGCACGCCGGCGCGCGCGTGCGTCGTCGGATCCTCGGCAATCAGGTCGAATTTAAAAAGGTTCTGGTCCATAAACTGGAACTCCTTGGTTGCGGTTCATACGCAAACCATTATACGGGCAACCCGCAAGAAGCACCGACTCGACAGAAACTAGTGCATTAGGATCAGGTTCCCGCGCTAGTCGTTGGGTAGTCGTTGGGGACAGTCTTAAACGACTAGACGTTGGGGACAGTCTTCAGCGCCATCTTGCAAATGAGCGCCCCAATCTGCCGGCACTCAGGGACTGTCCCCAAGTGCCGGCAAGAGTGTCCCTTTCGACTAGTCATTTAAGAACGTCCCCAACGACTACATCCAACAGTCAAGGTAACGCCGATGCTCTGACAACATCAGCGAGCGGTCACCAGAGCGAACAAATTGGCATGAAAAGAGGACGGCATAGACCTTCTGGTCATGCCGCCCTCTTTGAATGACAAGTTGTCGCTCTGGTGACCGCGCAGCGTCGGCCCGTTACGGCGTTTGGTAAAACGCCGTAACTCCTACGGACGCTGGCCCATGCCACCCTCGAGGGTGACGGTCTCGCCGTTCATATACTTAAAGTCGGGACCGCAGAGCTGAACGACAACGCGGCCGATTTCCTTCTCGACGTCGCCGTAGTGGCCAGCCGGCGGCATGTGGACGTTGGCCTTGAACGCCTCAGGATAGGCATCCTGGAAGTTCTCGAGCGCAGCGGTCCAAGCAAGCGGGCAAACGATATTGACGTTGATGCCGTCCTTGCCCCACTCGTTGGCAGCGACGCGGGTCAGACCGCGGATACCCTCCTTGGCAGCGGCGTAGCTGCACTGGCCATAGTTGCCAAACAGGCCGGCGCCCGAAGCAAAGTTGACCACGGAGCCCTTGGTCTCCTTCAGGTGCGGGTAGGCCTTCTGCATGTACAGGTAGGTGGCATACAGACCGGAGTAAATGGCGAGGTTGAACTGGTCCATGGTGTGATCGGCGATCGTCACGCCCGAGGCGCTGGCCTGAGCGTTGTTGACGACGGCGTCGATGCGGCCGAACTCCTCAATGGCCTTGTCGATGACGTTCTGGACGACAGCCTCGTTGTCCTGACCAGCCGAGACATCGGCCTGAACAGGCAGAACCTTGACACCGTACTCGGCCTCGAGGGATTCCTTGGCGGCCTCGAGCTTGGCAACGTTGCGGCCGGTGATGACGAGGTTCGCGCCCTCCTTGGCAAAAGCGATATCGATGCCGTAACCGATGGAGCCAGCGGAGCCGTCCTTGAGCGTGGCCTTGCCGCCGCCGGTGACGATCACGGTCTTACCAGTGAAAAGTCCCATACAAAGTCCTTTCAAATCGCGACGGGCCCGCCCGTCGACTGCGCGCATCCAACTTCACGCGCCAAAAGCTGAAATGCAACTTTAGCGGGTTCAAGTGAAAAATAAAGCCCATGGCAGGCGAACGGCGCAACGTCTTTCGGCGAAGGGAATGTCAAGTACAAACTGGATAAAGTGGCCGAGTTTTTGCTATCGACGCGAGCCATCGAACACGTTTTGAAACTTTGCTGCAGTGCGCGGGATGTCGGCGCGAGACTTTATCATAGGGTGACAAACAACGATGAGGAGCACATGCCTATGACAGACGAGCTGGACCCCCAGACTCAACAGCATATTGATGATTCCGCAGACGTCACTGCAGATGCCGACGCTGTGACCTGCGATGATATTGACCTCGACGACCCCATCTTGGACGAAAGCGCTACGGCGGAAACCCCCGGCGCCGAAGATGCCGGCGAGCAAAACGACGATGCGCCCGCTCAGGACGACGACCCCGTACAGGATGCCGCTTCGCAAGCTGCGGGCCCTATCGAGGTTTCTTCGGAAGAAGAGCTCGACGCCGTCATGGACTCCATGATGGATGCCGTCAAAGCGATGAAAGACGCCGTGGCCGACGCTGACGTTGACGCCGAGGAAGAGGAGGCCGCCGAGGCAGCCTCGACCTTCGTACCCGGCGAGACTCCGGTTGCCGACCAGGGCAGCACCATGCCCTCGTTTCTGCAGCTCGAGCATCCCACGATTGGCGCCGATGCGGTCGACCCGCACGCAGCAGGCTTTTCTGTGATCGAGGGCGGTACCGGCAATATCGCCGTGCCGCAGGCTGCCGATACGGACGCTGCCGACACCGCTCGCCCGACTGCCCCGCACTCCCCCGCCGCGAGCCGCGATCTGGGGACCGCTGTCTCGAACACTGCGAACGCCGTGGGCACCTTTATCGCCCAGGGCGCCTCGGCCATGCGCGAGATGAACGCCGCGAAAAAGGCACTTGCCGATGCCCGCGCCCACCTGGCCGAACTTGAGCAGCGCATTGCCGATCAGGCCGAGGAACTCGAGACGCGCCAGGATATCGCAGGCCGCTACGACCAGATCGTCGCCGACCAGCGCCAGGCGATTGCCACGGCCCAAAAGACTGCAGCGGCCGCCGAGATTGACCGTGATGCCCACGCCTCCAAAGCGACAAAGCTCAAGGGTCAGCTCGAACAAATGAAGACAGAGGATGACGCGACTGAGCTCCGTCTGAAGGCCGCGCTCGATGCCGTGGAGGCCCGCGAGGCGAGCTCGCGCGAGACCGGCAACCGCCTCGTTCGACGTCTTGAGGATTCCAAGCGCATCCGCGACAAGGTGAAGGCAGAGCGAGACACCGGCATTGCCGCCGCACAACAAACCGTCGACGCCACGCGCGCCCAGCTCGAGACACTGCGTCATGAGTATGCCGAGCTGCAACGCAATCCCTCGGCAAATCCCGCCAACTATACAGTGCGCACCAGCGAGCTCTCGATGCAGATTTCCGACACGGCAGATGCCCTGCGTAAAGCCGAAGAAGATGTCCCGCGCATCACCGCCGACCTTGAGCATTCACTTGCCGCAGCCGAGCAGGCCGTCGAGCAGGCTCAAGCCCCTATCGCCGACGCAAAACGCGCGCACCAAGCCGTGACGACCGAAGCCGATGCCGCGCGCGACGAGTTGCAGACGGCGAAGACTGCCGCCGCGACTCGTCAGCGCGAACTGCGCGAGAAGATCGCCGCGGAGGACAAGGCACGCCGCGACCAGGAGCAGACCATCGCCAACGCCCAAGCAGATGCCGCACATGCACAGTCGATCATCGAACAGGCGACCGAAGTGCACGACCACCCAGAGATCACTGAGTCGCTTGCAGGATCCTTGGCCCGAGACAAAGCCGAACACGCCGAGACCGAGCAAGAAGTCGACCAGCTCGAGGCCGCCGAAGACGACGTACGAGAGCGCACCCGCGACTCACGCGTCAAATTCACCGGAGCCATCGCCTGCATCATCGCCGCAATCCTGGTGATCATCCTAGTCTGGCTGTTCGCAAGCAAGTAGTCATTGGGGACGTTCTTAAACGACTAGTCAAACAAGAACGTCCCCAACGACAAGCCCAATGACGAGAGTGGATAATCTCCCACTTTGAGCCCCCAAGCAGGCCAAAAACGGGAGATTATCCACTCTCATTCTGCAGGCACTCATTTAAGTACGTCCCCAATGAGTACCTGCCGATGCTTTGGCAAAGTCAGCGAAAACGCCCCTAAGCGAGCAAGGTGACGTGAAAGAGGAGGGCATTGACCTTCTGGTCATGCCCGACGATTGAACGTCAGATTGCCGCTTAGGGGGGTTTGCAGCGTCGGCCGGTTACGGCGTTTGCAAAACGCCGTAACCTACAAAATGAGCATCGCATCACCAAAGCTGAAGAAGCGGTAGCGCTCCTCGATGGCGGCGGCGTAGGCATCCATGATCTGGTCGCGGGTGGCAAGCGCGCTCACGAGCATCATGAGCGTGGAGCGCGGCACGTGGAAGTTTGTGATCAGCGCGTCGACCACGTGATAGGTCGAGCCGGGCATAAGGTAGAGCTGCGTCGTGGCGTTCTCGCGCACCACGATGTCACCGCGGCCAAGTGTATCGGCCCCGTCCTCGCGGCCCTCAAAATAGCGCGCCGTCACGGCCGGATCGGACACCGGTGCCTCAGCGTCAAAGGCGCTCTCGAGCGAGCGCACTGCGGTGGTACCGACAGCAATCACGCGATGCCCCTCGGCCTTAGCCTTATGCACGGCGTCGACAACCTCCTGCGACACGTGGTAGCGCTCGGTGTGCATCACGTGCTGCGTGGGGTCGTCCTCCTCCACCAGACGGAAGGTATCGATACCCACCTCGAGCTCGACGGCGGCAAACTTCGCACCCTTGGCCTCGATAGCGGCCATAAGCTCGGGCGTAAAATGCAGACCCGCCGTAGGAGCGGCAGCCGAGTGCTCCTCCTTCATGGCGTAGACGGTCTGGTACTTCTCGGGATCGCCCTCGTAATCGGTAATGTAAGGCGGCAGCGGCACGTGGCCGGCAGCATGGATGGCCTCGTCGAGCGTGCGCGGGTCACCGGCGGCATTGCAACCGGCCGGCTCAAAACGCACCAGACGACCGCCGCGGCTATCGGTGACAAAGTCGATGACCTCGGCCATCAGCACCACGGGAGCCCCCTCGGGCGCATGGGCGCCACCGGCGCGATACTCAATCTGAGCACCGGGCTTCAGGCGCTTGCCCGGCTTGACCAGGCACTCCCAAACGTGACCCAGCGGGTCAACATCCTCGCGGCGCTTGAGCAGCAGCGTCTCGACCACACCGCCCGAGCCAGCCTTGCGACCGATAAGACGGGCCGGCATCACGCGCGTCTGGTTGATGACGAGCACATCGCCCGGCTCGATATAGTCGATAATGTCGCGGAAGATGCGGTGCTCAACGGTACCGCCATGCTCTAGCGGCGTTCCTGTCTCGGAGCCTTTGCGATCAACCACCAGCAGGCGGCAGGAGTCGCGCGGCTCGGCAGGAGCCCGGGCAATCAGTTCCTCAGGAAGGTTGTAGTCAAAATCATCGGTACGCATAGACACGTCGGATACTCCTTATATAGCTAAAGTCCGCTCTACATCCTAGCAGGCTGACGTCCCAAACGAACTACTTTTTGGCGGCTTTGCGCTCGTCGCGGATGCGGGCGCGGTCCATGGCCGCCTCGACAGCAGAAAAGCGGCAGCCGCAGTAGTTCTGTCGATACATGCCCAGTTCGCGCGAACGGCGCGTAGCCTCGGGATAATACGGGCGAAAATCGCGAATCACCGGGGTGAGCCCATGGGCGGCCGCCAAACGCTCAAGCACGTCATTGCAGGTGTCGAACAGCTGATACGGCGAGACGGCGAGCGTCGTACCCACATATTCAAACCTGCGCTCCTGGGCAACGCGGCATGCCTCGGCCAAGCGCAAGGCATAGCACGAGCGACAGCGACGGGGCCGATCGGCACCCAGCGGGGCCACGCCGGCCTCCCAGCGCTCGCGGTCCTCCCCCGCCTCGATGAGCTCGATGTCGCCATCGGCACACCACCGGCGCAGCTCGTCCAGACGCCGCCGCCATTCATCGCGCGGTTGAATATTGGGATTGGTCCAGCAAATCGTGGGCTCAAACCCCTCCTCGCGCAGCAGGCGAACCGGCTCAAGCGAGCATGGTGCACAGCACGCATGCAGCAACAACGACTTCATCGACATCCCCGTCCCAGAAAACTCACACCGACATCATGGCAGCTAAAATAGCCCCGTCCCAAAAAGACTACTTTGCGAAAAAGCGCACGCCAAAGGACGTATCCTCGCAGGCGACGATACGGCGGTCGCGCAGAATGGTCCGCACGTAATACCAATCACCCACACAGCCCGACAAGTGCAGACCAGCCGCCAGGTAGCACAGCAGCGGATAGTCCGAGAACGCAAACCCCAGGGCAAATGCTGTCGTCACAACAACCGTCGGCGCCAGGCAAACCGCCATGTACCGCCGGCGCGAATACACAACGCCCTCGGCGCAGGCATAGATCATCGCCGTCTCGCGATTCGCCCCAAAGGTCACCTGCGCGCCCGCAGGCGCCAGCAGCTTAAAAAACACCGCATGCACCAGCTCGTGCACGGCAAACGATGCCATTGAGACCGCAGCCAAGCCGACTATCCAGCCCACGACAGCCATCCAGCCGCCCGCCTCAGCCGCATCCAAGTCTGCAGGCCCGCCCAACAGCATAAACACCGGCACCAGGCACACGGCAAACACCGCGATCACGGCCATCCCCCACACGAAGCAAGCGTGTAGAAAATCCTCGTCCTCAAACGCATGTATGTTGGAAATCTCATTCATAGCATCTTAGGATAGCGCCCCTGCCACGCACCCGCCCGCATGTGCGATAATGTCGAACGATATGCACGAATTGACCACCGCGCCGCCGAACCCCGTGCCCGGCCGCGCTCTTACCTATATGCGAAGGAGTCCCATGGCATCCAAATACTCCATGAACGACCGTCCCAGCTGGCCGCGCCGCGCCATCGTTACCGCCGGCGAGCCCTACGGCAACAAGGGTCTGCACTTTGGCCACGTCGGCGGCGTCTTTGTCCCGGCCGACTTCTTCGCCCGCTTCCTGCGCGACCGCCTGGGCCGCGAAAACGTCATCTTCACCTCGGGCACCGACTGCTACGGTTCGCCCATCATGGAGAGCTACCGCAAGCTCAAGGAGAACGAGGGCTACGACAAGTCCATCGGCGAGTATGTCGAGTCCAATCACTCCCGCCAGGCCGCGACCCTCAACAACTACAACATCAGCTGCGACATCTACGGCGGCTCGGGCCTTGAGCCGGCGGCCCAGATCCACAACGAGGTGACTGCCGAGATTATCGAGCGCCTGCACGAGCAGGGCACCATCTCCAAGCGCTCCACGCTGCAGTTCTACGATGCCAAGGCCGGCACGTTCCTCAACGGCCGCCAGGTCATCGGCCGCTGCCCCATCCAGGGCTGCAAGTCCGAGAAGGCTTATGCCGACGAGTGCGATCTGGGCCACCAGTTTGAGCCCGAGGAGCTCATCGCGCCCAAGAGCCAGCTCACCGGCGAGGTGCCCGAGCTGCGCCCGGTCGACAATCTCTACTTTGACCTGCCGGCCTACCTCGACTTTATGAAGACCTACACCGCCAAGCTCGCCCAGAACCCGCAGGTTCGCTCCGTGGTCTCCAAGACCATGGAGGAGTGGCTGCTGCCGGCTCAGCTCTACATCCAGAACAAGTTCCGCGAGGCCTTCGATGCCGTCGAGGACCAGCTCCCCGAGCACACCGTGCTGGAGCCCGAGGGCAACAAGAGCAGCTTTATCGTCACCTTCCCCAGCTGGAAGGAGCGCGACGACGCCCACGCGGTGCTCGCCAACGGTGGCGTGCGCTTCCGCAGCGGCAAGGCGCTCGTGCCCTTCCGCATCACCGGCAACATCGACTGGGGCGTTCCGGTGCCCGAGGTTGACGGCGTAACCGACGTCACCTGCTGGTGCTGGCCCGAGAGCCTGTGGGCGCCCATCAGCTACACTCGCACCGTGCTCGCACGCGATGCCAAGGCCGCCGGCGTGACCGAGGGCGTCGCCGCCCAGGATGCCGCCCTCATGGGCGAGCCCGCCGCCGATTCCACGCAGGTCCCCGCGCCCACCTACCAGCACAGCTCGCTCGACTGGCGCGACTGGTGGTGCTCGGACGACGCGCAGATCTACCAGTTCATCGGTCAGGACAACATCTATTTCTACTGCATCGCGCAAACCGCCATGTGGGAGGCCCTGGGTTGGGACCTTACGCAGAGCACCGTCAGCGCCTGCTATCACCTGCTCTACATGGGCAAAAAGGCGAGCTCGTCCTCGCAGACCCCTCCCCCGCCGGCAGACGACCTGCTCAACCACTACACCTGCGAGCAGATGCGCGCGCACTGGCTGTCGCTCGGCCTATCCGAGAAGCCGGTGAGCTTTAGCCCCAAGGCATACGACACGCGTGTGACCGGCAAGGACAAGGACGGCAACGAGGTGCGTGCCTGCGACGACAAGCGCGTTATCGATCCGGCCCTTAAGGAGAGCGCGCTGCTGACCGGCGTGTTCAACCGCCTGGCCCGCAGCTGCTTCTACGGCGTCGCCATCAAGGAGGGCGACGAGAGCCCCTACCGCAACGGCTGCATCCCCGCCGGTGCCGCTTCTGACACCGTGGTCGAAGCCGCCGAGCAGGCAGCTCTCGCCTTTGAGCAGGCTATGTACAAGTTCGAGACGCACCGCGCGCTTGCCGTGTGCGACGACTACCTGCGCGCCGCCAACAAGCGCTGGAGCGACGCCTCCAAGGCCGCTAACAAGCTCGAGGGCGAGGAGGCAAACGCTGCGATGACGCAGGCGCTCGTCGACGCCTTTACCGAGCTTCGCGTGGCGACCGTCCTGATGCACGGTATTGTGCCGGCCGGCTGCGAGCTCATCTGCGAGTACTTCGATGTCGACCCGGTCGCCTTCTTTAGCTGGGACAACATCTTCGCCTCCACGGACGAGTTTGTGGAGAGCTTGGGCGAGAAGCCCGGCGAGCACCGCGTGAAGCCGCTGCCCCCGCGCTTCGACTTCTTTAGCAAGCACGAGAGCCAGTACTAAACACTCGACATGTAATGGAATGGGAAGGAAAGACGGATGTCCAAGCCGCGTCGTCGTAAGCAGAAAAAGCAGGTTAAGCCCGAGCTCAAGCTCAGGCAGTTTGCCGCCACCGAGCTTTCCGACCAGCTTGCCGCCCAACACTCCGCCGCCGACCTGCCGCGCTTTATGGTCGACACGGTCGCCGGCGCCTATGCGCCCGCCGATGCCGAGCTCATGATCGAGGGCTTCGGCGCCGCGGCCACGCGCCCGGTCACGCTGCGCGTCAACACGCTCAAGGCAACCGCCGAGGACATCGCTGCGGCGCTCGATGCCGCCGACATCGCCCACAACCCCGTCACCTGGTACCCAGACGCCTTCATCCTGCCCGAGGCCCAGGTTTCCGATCTGTGGGATCTCGACATCTACCGCGACGGCAAAATCTACCTGCAGAGCCTGTCGTCCATGATGCCGCCGCTGGTCCTGGGCGCTCAGGCAGGCGAGGACATCCTGGACATGTGCGCAGCCCCTGGCGGCAAGACGACGCAGATCGCCGCCCTCACGCAGGGGCAGGCGCACCTTACCGCCTGCGAGATGAGCATTCCCCGCGCCGAGAAGCTCGAAGCCAACCTCCACCGCCAAGGCGCAAAAAACGTGCCCGTCATGCGCACCGACGCACGCGAGCTCGACGAGTTCTTCCGCTTTGACCGCATCCTGCTCGACGCTCCCTGCACCGGCACGGGCACCGTCATCAGCGGCAACGAGAAAAGCCTGCGCGGCCTGACCGAGCAGCTGCTCGTCAAATGCGCCCGCTCGCAGCGTGCGCTTCTGGACCGCGCCATGGGAGCCCTCAAACCGGGCGGCACGCTCGTCTATTCGACTTGTTCGATCTTGCCGCAGGAAAACGAGGACGCCCTGCAAGAGGCCCTCGACAAGCATATGGACTGCGAGCTCATCCCCCTCGACGGCACGCCAAGCGAAAGTGAGGCACGCCGCGCCCAGGAAGCTGGCGAGGAGCCGCGCATCGAGTCCAACGCCCTAACCGAGGCCATTGCCGCGGGTCAGGTATCGGCCATCGCCAACGGCCTGTCCGGCACGCTCACCATTCCGCCTAGCCGCGACTTTGAGGGCTTCTACATCGCCCTGATCCGAAAACGCAGCTAGCGCACGGATCCAAAACTCAACAAGCTATCTCCGTGCGCGTTTGCCCTGCTGGTCGCGATGCTGTTTAAGCGTCGCGCGCTCCTTGCGTTCGGCCCTTTTGCCCTTAATGGCCGTGACCACAAAGTAGATGACCGCGGCGGCAACGATTGCGCCCACGCACAGGCCAATCGAGCTAAACATTGCTGTCAATTCCATACCGCGTCACCTCTCTTTTAAACGGGACATTCAAGATAGCACCTCAATACCCGCCACCACAGCTCCTTCACGTTCGCCGGCCCTTCGGTCTAACGGATGGCGCGGCGGGGAAAAATCAACTCGTCAAACGATTTAGCATTCGCAATTCCGGCTGCATCGCGCCGGCCGTCATCACATAGAATCGAGCTTCCATGGATACCCTCAACGATCTAAATGAGCGCGTCGACGCCTTCGTCGGCACCAGCTCCTTCGACACGCCTGCCGCGGCAAACGACCAAGCCCCCATCGATGTGCCCGCCGAGGTTCACGAGGACATCGTCGCCTCGGTCGATTTCTCCGAGGTCGAGCTCGCAGACGAGTTCACCGAACCCCAGGTAGCCGTGACCCCCAACGGACTGCTTCCCATGGAGCCGCTGCCCATCGACGGGCGCCTGCGCAAGGCGGCCCTTCGCATGCCTGACGAGATTGAGGAGGCCAGCGGCTTCACGCTCTTCGGCCGTCGTATCAAATCGCTCATCTACACCACCGACGTCGCGGTCATCCGCAACTCCAACGCCGATGCCGTCTTTGCCGTTTACCCCTTCACGCCGCAGCCCGCCATTACGCAGGCGCTGCTGACCGTCGCCGAGTGCCCGGTCTTCGTAGGCGTGGGCGGTGGCACCACCACCGGCAAGCGCTCCGTTCAGATGGCAGCCGTCTCCGAGATGCAGGGCGCGGCGGGCTGTGTGGTCAACTCCCCCGCCACCGCCGAGATGGTCGAGCACATCACCAACATCGCCGACATCCCCGTCATCGCTACGGTCGTTCGCTGCGACGACGATGCCCACGCCAAGGTGCGCGCTGGAGCCAAGATTCTCAACATCGCCGCCGGCAAGAACACGCCCCAGGTCCTACGCGAGCTGCGCGAGCACTATCCCAACCTGCCGCTCATCGCGCCGGGCGGCAAGACGCCCGAGAGCATCCGTGAAACCATCGCCGCAGGCGCCAACGCCATCATCTGGACGCCGCCTTCGGCCCAGCAGCTACAGACCGACATGATGCAGCGTTATCGCAAGATGAAGGAAGACGCCACGCCCGTTATCTCGCGCGACGACGTGCCCATTATCGACCAGGTCGCCGCCGCCGAGGTCAGCCAGGTCGAGAACATGAATCCCGACGTGCCGATTCCCGACGAGGTCATCGAGCGCGTCGCTTCGATCCACGAGCGCGTCGAGGAGCGTCGCGCCAACCGCGGCCTCAAGCCGTCACTGCACGGTTTCTTCTTCCGCGGAAAGAAACGCTAACAAAACATCTTGGCCCGCCCCACAAACGTGAGGCGGGCCGTTTTCGTCTGAGCAATCATGCAGCGATGTGATGGGGCAAATTAATCCACGCGTTTGTCGCCCATAAAGAAGAGCGCCACCGTGCCAGGTCCGGTATGCGAGCCAATCAGAGTACCGATGTTATTGATCTCAATCTTGCCTTTAAGCTGAGGAACCTGTTCCTCAATCAGCGCCGCAACTGCCTCGGCATCCTCGCGGCACGCCGAGTGCGACATGATGCACTTACCCGAATAATCCGCACCGTCTTGCACGTGTGCCATCATGGTCTTAGCCATCTCGGAAATCGCGCGCTTCTTAGTGCGAATCTTCTCACGTGGCGACAGCTTACCTTCGCAATCGACCGTCATAAGTGGGCAAATCTTAAGCGCCGTGCCGATGATCGCGCTCGCAGCCGAAATGCGACCGCCGCGCAGGTAGCTCGATAGATCGGTCGAGAAGAACCAATGGTGCAGGTTGAGCTTGTGCTCCTCAATCCAAGCGGCCGTCTCGTCGAGTGAAGCCCCGCTATCGCGCACGTCGGCGGCACATTCCGCCAGCAGGCCAAAGCCCGAAGACGCCGCTAGCGAATCGATGACGCGCACCTTGCCGCCCTGGGGATAGCGATCCACGAGCATCTGCGCCGCAACGCAAGCCGAGCCATACGTACCCGAAATACCCGACGACAACGTCAGGTGCAGCACGTCTTTACCCTCGGCAACAAACGGCTCCCAAAACTCCTCGTACTCGCCCACGCTCACCTGAGACGTCTTGGGCATGGCGCCTGCGGCAATCTGGGCAAAAAACTCGTCCGGCGTAATCGACTGATACAGATCGTCCGTATAGACAACATCGTCGATCTCGTAATGAAAACACACGACAGGGATATTGCGCGACGCAAAGAACTCACGGGTTCGGTCGGCGGCGGATTCACAGGTCAGGACAAAATCACTCATATGAGGCTCCTTACTCATTGCTGCGCAAATTATCGCACAGTGAGCCTACATACGGTACATATGTCCACTATTTACCAAATCGAACCAATAATAGCGAACATCTTTACCACCATCGTCTCCACCGACCCCACGCATAAATATCTGAGAAAACACCCTCTGTCGTCTCCACTCAACCGCCATATCTACCTCCACTAAATCGATTTACCAAACCGTTCGGCTAACAATTCGGCTGCCCATCCCCAATCGAAACAAAAGCGGCGCATACTGATAAACGTTTGACGCTGTTTATCAGTTTTACCAGCCCTATCGGAAGGTGTTTCATGGTCGCATTCGATCGCAATCCGCAAGACTTCAAGTATCTGCGCCTGCTGTCGAGACAGTTTCCCACCGAGCAATCCGCGTTTACCGAGATTATCAATCTCTCGGCCATTCTCAACCTGCCCAAGGGCACCGAACATTTTATGAGCGACGTGCATGGCGAGTACGAAGCCTTTATGCACATCCTCAACAACTGCTCGGGCGTCGTGCGCGAGCATGTCGACGAGATCTTTGGCGACACGCTCACCTTTGACGAAAAGGGCGAGCTGTGCACGCTCATCTACTATCCGCGCGAGAAGATCGACCTGGTCCGCAGCCAGCGCGAAGACTCGCCCACCTGGTACAAGACGATGCTTGATCAGCTCATCATGGTTGCCCGCTCGCTTTCGAGCCGCTATACGCGCTCCAAGGTGCGTAAGGCCATCCCACGCGATTACTCCTACATCATCGACGAGCTGCTACACACGCATCCGGACGAGAACAACTATCGCGTGCGCTATCACGAGCGCATCGTGGAGTCCATACTGGAGACCGCCAGCGCTGACGACTTTATCGAGTCGCTTGCCTCGCTCATCAAGCGCCTGGCCGTCGACCACCTGCACCTGGTGGGCGACATCTTCGACCGCGGCGGCGGCGCGGCCAAGATTATGGACCGCCTGCTCACCTACCATTCACTCGACATCCAGTGGGGCAACCACGACCTGCTGTGGATGGGCGCTGCGGCCGGTGAGCCCGCCTGCATCGCCACGGTGCTGCGCAACAACCTACGCTACGACAACTACGAGATCCTGGAGAACGACTACGGTATCTCGCTGCGTGAGCTTGTCGCCTTTGCCGATGCCACCTACACCGCCGGTGAGTCCATCACCCCGCTGATCAAGGCCATCAACGTGCTGCTCTTTAAGCTCGAGGGTCAGATTATCCAGCGCCACCCCGAGTTCGACATGACCGACCGCCTGCTACTCGACAAGATCGACCACGACACCGGCACGGTCACGCTCGCCGACGGCAGCGTGTGGCCGCTCACGACCAACGACTTCCCCACCGTCGACCCGGCGGACCCCTATACGCTCACGTCTCAGGAGCAGCACATCATCGACAAGCTCGTGTCCGAGTTTGTCACCGCCGATCACCTGCATCGCCATATCGATTTCCTCTATTCCCACGGCTCGATGTACAAAGTCGCCAACGGCAACCTGCTCTTCCACGGCTGCGTGCCACTCAACGAAGACGGCACCTTTAGCAGCATGAACTGCCTGGGCACCTGGCACGCTGGCCGCGATTATCTCGATTTTTGCGACCACATCGCCCGCCGCGCCTGGCGCATGGGCGACCGCGACGCCCTCGACTGGATGTGGTACCTGTGGATCGGCTTTAACTCACCCGCCAGCGGACGCCTGGTGCGTACCTTTGAGCGCGCCTATATCGCCGATAAGAGCACCTGGGTCGAGCCGATGGACCCATACTTTACGCTTACCAAGTCGCCCTCGGTCTGCGACGACATCATGCGCGAGTTTGGCGTCGCGCCCATGGCATGCTCACCGACCGGTCACATCATCAACGGCCACACGCCCGTTAAAACCACCAAGGGCGAGCAGCCCATCCGCGCCGAAGGCAAGCTGCTGGTCATCGATGGCGGCTTCTGCCGCGCTTACCATCCCAAGACGGGTATCGCCGGCTATACGCTCATCTCGAGCTCGCGCGGCTGCCGCCTCAAGTCGCACCGGGCCTTTACGACGGTTGCCGAGGCACTCACACGCAACGTGGACATCGAGAGCGAGACCAACCGTTTTGACCAAGCAGACCGTCGCCGCATGGTGAGCGACACCGATACTGGCGCCAAGATTCGCAGCCAGATCCAGGATCTGCGCCAGCTGCTCGATGCATATAGAAACGGTGCTATCGAGGAGCGCGTCTAGCCCCACCCGCGGGGATTGGCTAAACTTGCTGAGTTTGTCATCCCCACGGCGCCCCGGCGCCACCATAAGGCAGGTACCATGCAAAAGCTCCTTGCGCAGATCATGAAGTTTGGCGTCGTCGGCGTCATTGCCACGGTCATCGACTTTGGCATTATGAATCTGCTCCACTACGGTCTGGGCCTTAACATCCTAATCGCCAACACCAGCGGCTTTATCATCTCACTCATCTTTAACTACCTCGCAAGCATGAAATACGTGTTTGCGCACAAGGAAGGCATAAGCCGCCGCCGCGAGTTCATTATCTTTGTCGTGCTGTCCGTGATCGGCCTGGCACTCAACGACGGTATCGTGTTGACACTCAACGCCGGCCTGGGACTCGAGGCCAATATCGCCAAGATCTGCGCCACCGCGCTTGTCATGGTCTACAACTTTGTGACCCGAAAGATCTTCCTGGAAGGCGACGAGACCAAGTAACTCGCAACCTTACAGCTTTACAATGCCCACGGATGACGCGCGTCGAGCGCCGTGTTGTTCGCGGGCATTGCTCGTTTACGGGCAAATTTTCAACGTTTGCGGATTAGCTCTTGAAAATTTGGCGAGTTCGTATAGTTCTTGGCAAAGACCTTACGTTTCCCTTGCAAAAGCTCTAAAGTATCCTCTGCTCGATTTATCAACGCATTGGATGTGATTACGTGCGCAAGGCACTGGCACAACCTCATACCAAGCAGTTCCTCAAGTTCGCTGTCGTGGGCCTTATCTCCTTTGGCATCGACTGGGGTATGCTCATTGCGCTCGTCGAGCTGTTTCACCTCGACTTTTTGATGAGCACCACGGTCTCGTTTACCACCTCCGTTGTGGTCAACTACTGGCTCAGCATGAAGTACGTGTTCGACCATCGCGAGGGCATGAGCCGCAAGCGCGAGTTCACGATCTTCACCATCCTGTCGGTGATCGGCCTGGGCCTCAACGACCTGTACATGTTTGTGGGCGTCACGTTTTTGAGCATCGGCTACCAGGCCATGAAGGCCATCGCCACGTTCCTCGTCACCTGGTACAACTACTTCAGCCGTCGCTTCTTCCTCGAGGGCGCACGGTCGTAGTCGATTCACTATTTGCTTGAATGTATAACCGGTTGGAATTCCCATTCCAACCGGTTTTTTTGTTTGCCGAAAGACCCGGCGACCAAGTCCTCTACGCATGAAAAGCGGGCGGCCCGGATGTTTGTCCGAACCGCCCGCTTGGTGCGCTATGTCGAGGTCATTAGCCTGTAACGTAATACCAGACCACGTTATCGCCGTTGGAGAGAACGTAGTTGCTGCACGCCGTCATGGGCGTTGCGCCGTTGACGGAGTACATCCAGCCGCTCGTGCCGCCGTACTGTTTCTCGGCCAAACCACCAATCGCGGAGACATACGTGCCGTACGACGAGCCGTGTGCGTTGACAGAAAGGCCCAGCGCGCACAGGGCATCGTAGACGGTAGCACCTTCGTTAAAGGTAAAGGAGCCGCCAGAAGACACAGGATTGCCCACAGCGCTCGAAGTGACCGAGACCGACACCGTTACGTAGTTGGACTCCTGCGAACCGCCCTGTCCGCCCGAGGGAGCGCTGCCGCCATTAGAGCTGGAGGCTCCATCAGACGACTGACCGCCGCCCGAAGAAGCACCGCCAGACACATTGGAAGTATCACCGGCTCCCGTATTTTGGGCAGCGGATTTATCGCCAGACTTCTTGCCGTCCTGACCATCGGACTTCTTGCTATCCGAGTTCTTGTCCGATTCCTTGTTTGAAGACTCGGAATCGTCCTTGCCGTCGTTCGAACCCTTGGACTCGTCTTTTGCATCATTCGATGACTTGGAGTCCTCGGAACTGGCCTCGCCCGAAGTCATAGTCGAGCCAGACGCCTTGGTATCCTTGGTGACGACGCTCTCCCCCGTCACGGCCTGAATGATCCAGTCGATGGACCAGGCGCCGCTCTCGGAAGGATGGACGAAGCCCAGCGAGACGACGATCAGAATGGTGCACGCGGCAGTCAGGACGCCGAGAAGAGCCTTGCGACGAGGGGCGGACGCCGCCGAAGCGGCGCCCTGTTGCTTTGTATCGTCGAACTGAATGAACGAGGAATCTGGTTGCTTGGGGTCAGCGTCCTTGGATTTATTGGACACAGCCCTCACCTACCGACGTTTGGTGAACACGAACACGCCGACGATGGCGAGACCGATGACGCCAGCGGCAACGCCAACAATAGCGAGCGGGTTGGTGCCAGCCTCCTGCTCGGAGGCACTAGAGGACTTCTTAGCAGTGGTCGTGGAAGCAGCACCCGTATCGGACTTGCTGTCCTTCTTGTCAGACTTCTTCTCGTCCTTCTTATCGGACTTATCGGTGTCCTTCTTGTCGGACTTGTTGTCCTTGGTCTCGGTCTTGGTCGACACCGTCGTCTTGGTCACCGGCTTCTGACCCGGGGCGATAGCGCCGCCGGCCTGCTGGCCCTTAGAGCCGGAGCCGGAACCCGTGCCAGTGCCAGCGCCAGCGCCAGCGCCGGAACCGTTGCCAGCGCCACCGTTGCCACCATTAGTGCCAGAACCGCCATTGCCGCCAGGGTTAACAGCATTCTTGGTCCACTTGGCATACAGCGTCAGATCGGCCGTCACCGGCGCGCTAAAGTCATACGCCTGCGTGCAAGCCTCATCGGTATACCAACCGCCGAAAGTATAGCCATCGCGCGTCGGATCGGCCGGCTTGACCAGCTTGCCATCGGCCGTAGTCTGGAAGTCGACCTTAGAACCCTCGCCAGTCTCAAACGAGACCTTAACGCCACCACTCAGCTTGAAAAGCGTGCCGGAATCGTTGATGTAGTAGAGGTTACCCTTGGCATCGCAGGCAATCGGCGAGTCACAGTAATTGTTGTGTCCCGCCGCGCTAAACGCACCGGTCGCCTGTGCGTCACCCATCTTGTAGCGATACACGCCACCGCCCGAGGTGTAGTTCACATAGTCGGAAGTCGCACCATAGTTGACAGTGAAATAAACGTACGTGTCATCCGCCTGGACACTCACGAGCGGTGCGCCCTTAATGCCACCGGCAGGAAGCACGGAGCCATCGGCAGACGAAACCAACGTCGTAGCAAAGTCATTATCAAGGTCGACAATCGCCAGCGCCGAACCGCCAGAAACCTCGCCACCGACAATCAGCTTATTGCCATACAGCGTGGGCATGCAGGCACAACCCGTAAGACCAAGATCGATGACGCGTTCTTCGGAAATGCGCGAAGAGGCCCTTGCGTTTGCGTCCGACAGTGCCAGCACGTGGAGCTTGCCGTCACGCGAGATCACATAGGCATGCTTGCCGTCTTTGGACAGTACACAGCTGGAGTTGACGATGGCACCAACCGAAACGCTGCCGAGCACATCACCCGTCGACTTGCTCAGCATCTCAACGGTACCTGCACTCGTCGGAACCAGAATATAGCCGTCGCCCACTGTAGCGCTCGTCCAGTAGTAGCCCTCATCAGCATTAACATGCTGCCAAGAAACAGCGCCGGTCAGTATATTAATACGCGTCAGATGACCGTTATTGTACGTACTCGTTCCATAGTCGACATCAACGGTGCCAACGTAGAGATAGTTGCCATCGACCGTCAACTGGGAATTTGACTGGGCAGATTTGCTCACAGAGTCAGTGACCCAAACCGTCGTCAGCGTATCGGCCGTCAGAGCCTGGACCGCACCGCCGTCGAGCGGGACGATGACCAAGCCTTTCGTATAAATCGGACGCGTGGTGTAGCCAATCGCAGTCTGAAGGTTCGACTCGGCAAGCACCTTGCCCGACTCGGCGTCGATCTTAAGCAAACGCTTGTTCACGGCAAGGTAAACGTTGCCGTTCACGACAATAGGCTCGCTCGCATTGGGATACGTGGCACCCGAGTAGGCCCTCCAATCGAACGTCCAAGAGCTTGCCAGCGTGCCCGTAGGCGTGGACACGTTCTTGACCACCGCATTGGAATTGCCGCTCCAGTCGGCTTTCCAATCGGTCGGGCGCGAAGCGCTCGGATCGACTACGACTTCATCGGGATTAGGAACGGTGTCGCCAGGGGCGTAAGCCCAGACGATTTTGTCGCCCGACTTGAGCACGTAATCGCTATCGAGCTGAGGCCCGGGAACGCCATTAACAAAGAACGACCATGCACCCGACAGCTCGGTGCCATCAAGCGGGGAGACAAGACTATGAACACCCCAATAACCAAATTGGTCGTACATCTTGGACTCAATGCCAATGGCATCGAAGTAGGCAGCGGAAGCGTCCTTGATCGTCGTGCCCTCGACAAACACCTGCGTCGAAGGATCGGTCCAGCGCTGCGCCTTCTCATCCTTCTTACCGATGATCTCCATTGAAACGGAAACCTGGCCGGGCATGGTTCCATCAAAGCCATAGACCCAGGTAACCTTGTCCCCGGCCTTGAGTGTGTAATTGCCCGCGCCGACATTGGCCGCCTGACCGTTAACGAAGAACTGCCAGAATTTCCAAGTGTTTTCGTTAACTTTCTCGCTCGAAAGCGTCACGGTCTTGTTGAACGGTGAAGTCAGCGACTCGAGATACCAGCCGTACGTGCCTTTCCCCGTTTTGGCGCCAATGCCGGCCTTTTTAAAGGCCTGCTCGGAAAGATCAGCAGCGGTCGTGCCCTCTTCCACCAAAGCTGTCGTGGGCTGCGCCCATGTCTGCTGAGCGCCCGAGGCGTCCTGACCGACAACGGTGCAGCTAACGGAAATCTGATTGGCGGGCGCGGGGTCACCGTACTTCGAGTAGCACCAGACGACGGAGTCGCCGTCCTTGAGCGTGTAGCCGCCGGCGCCGACCGCGGAGGCGCTGCCGTTGACGAACAACTGCCAGTACGCGCCGGTCGCCGGGTCGTAGGCGAGCGTGCGGCCCGCGTCGAAGGGCGACGTGATCGAGTTGAGCGCCCAGCCCCAGGAGCCGTTGGGGTCGTAGTCGGCCTTGAGGCCGGCCTGCCTGAAGAGCTGCTCGGAGAGGTCGGCCGCGGTCGAGCCCTCCTTCAGAGCGATCTGCTGCGCGGCGGCCCAGGTCTGCTGGACGCCCTTGGCGTCGGTGCCGACGACGGAGCACGTGGCCGCGACCTCTTGGCTTGCGGATTCGGTAGGCTGAGATTCAGCCTCATCGGAAGCGGCTACAACACTTTTGACGTTCTGTTCGGATGAATCCGGCGAAGCAGTAGGAGCCTCGACTGCGGCAGAATCGTCCGACGCTACGCCGTTGCTATCTGCGGCATTCGCCGAAGCGCCATCGTTAACCGACGCATCGCTCGCGTTAGAGCCGGTTTCAGAAACGACACCGTCGGCAGCACCATCCGCAGGCGCTGCACCCTCGTCCGGCGTCGTAGCCTGAGCCACAGCCTCGGCAATGCCCTCGGCGCCCTCGGCCCACAGCTGAGCCGGCGTGGTGCCAAAGGCCATCGCGAAGGCCAGGAATGCCACCAGGCCGCGCTTGGCTACGCCGCGCGCAATTGCGCCACGGCGATGCGAGACGCGCTGACGCTCGTCCACAAACATATCCATTTGTCTCCCATTGTCTGTACTTGGAGCGTTGCCTTGAGGCTGCCCCACGTCATCGCGCATGTTGCGCTCGAGTTCCCCCATCGGGGTCCCCCTTCCCTCCAGAGCCCTATGCACACCGGCGGCATACGCCGCAACCGCATGCAAGATGGGAGGCGATCCGACTTAACCTTAACGACTCGGGCACGTCGTCCGATCTGCGACGCGAACATCCCGAGCCAAGAGGAATTACGGTTACTGGTACAGCCGGGGACTTGCACCCCAATTCTCCCAAACGCGCAGGTAAACCGCGCATTCATGCGTCTCCGCACCACCATCTAGGCCATCGATTATTACCGTCAAAATGGTATCACGCAAAAGAGCCTCGCACGCAGGCGAAGCCCAAGGTAAAAGCTATTGTTTGCGATAGGAAAATGCGGTGACGGTCGCGGCCTCTAGTGCTTGCCGCCGTGACTGTTGAGCCAGATATTGCGGCCCAGCATAAGCGCCAGCACCAGCGCGCTCACGTAGCCCATAAAGCCAATGACTGGGATACCAAACACAACCGGCTCGATGCGCGCGTAGTACACCACCGACGAACCGATAAACAGGCCAGCAATCACAATTGCCATCGACATACGGTCGATAATTCCGCCCAGCTGTCGCAGCGCCTTATCGCTGCTCATGATCTGCGTGTTCACCTTAAGCTGGCCGCGCGTGAGCATGCGCGAAGCCAGGCCAAGATACTCGGCCGCCTCGAGCGAGCCTTTTGCCGCGCGATAGCTGCTCGCGGCAAGATCGCGTCCCATGTCGCGCACGCGCGCATAAGTGCTTTTTTCGTTTTTGATATGCGTCTGAATGATCTGGATCATGTTGACGTTGGGCATGTACTCGGTCAACAGGCCCTCGAGCGTCACCATGCCGCGGGCGAACATCGTTACCACGCTCGGCAGCTCAACGTCGTTTTTGCGCGCCAGGTTTAACAGCGAGGTCAAAAACTCGCCGATATCCAGATCCTTCAGGTCAAGGCCCGCAAAGTCAGCCACGATAAAGTCCAAATCGGACAAAAAGGCCGAATGATCGAGCTCAGCCGAGTCGCCACGCGTCACGGCGAAGCGCATGAGCGAATCCTTGAGCTTGGGCACGTCACCCTCGGCCACGGCGAAAATCATGTCCTTGACGATACCGCGATCGTGACTCGACATGCGTCCGACCATGCCCAAGTCGATAAAGTAAACGATGCCGTCCTTGAGAATAATGTTTCCCGCATGCGGGTCGGCATGGAAAAAGCCGTCATCGAGCACCTGCGTCGAGTAATCCTCGACGATTGCGGCACCGATCTTTTCCAAGTCATAGCCCTCGGCCACCAAGCGTTCAGGATCGGCGATCGAAATGCCGTCGACGTAGTCCATAACCACCACGTGCTCGGTGCACAGGTCCAGATAGGATTTAGGACACGTCACGCCATGAACGCTCTTATGGAACTCGTAGAAGTCGTTGAGGTTTTTGGCCTCGGCCAAAAAGTTGGTCTCCTCGCGAAACGAGGTCCACAACTCCTCGACTACGCCGTGCAGGTCAACAAATTGATCGGTGTTGACGAACTTGGAAACGATACGCACCACCGAGCGGATGATATCGATGTCCTGTGCCATAACCTGCTGCGCACCGGGGCGCTGCACCTTGACGGCCACGTCCTCGCCCGTCACCAGACGAGCGCGGTGCACCTGCGCGAGCGATGCGCTACCAAGCGGATTGGGGTCGATCGCATCGAACATCTCCCCCAGGCGCAGGCCGTATTCTTCTTCCAGACAACTGAGTACGACCTCGTACGGCACCGGCTCCACGTCGGAGCGCAGACGACGCAGCTCGTCGCAAAAGCGTTGCGGCAGAATCTCGGACCGGTTGGCCAGAATCTGCCCCATCTTGACGAACATGGGGCCGAGTTCCTCGAGCAGGCGGCGCAAACGAACCGGCGTGAGGTTGTCCCACACGCGATACTTTTTGATCAGGCGAACAATCTGCCCAATGCGCTCACGACGACCTGCCGGCGTGAGTTGGTATTCCTCGTCCGGTGCCATCGCGTCGGGCTCTTCGGGGACCATATCGACAGCGCGCGGCTTCTTGCGAGCGCCCGAGACGGCGGCATCGACCTCATCGACAACCGCCGCCTCGTCACCCAAGGGATCTAGATTGTTGTAATCGGTAGTGGAATCTGCCATCTGCGCTGCTACTCGGCCTCTTCGGTGTCCCCTGCATCGTCGGGCTCAACGGACTCGACGGGCACCGAGGTCACGTTGTCCTCGACCGAATCGACGATATCGCGCACATGGGCCAGGAAGGCCGTGCGCTCGGGGGCGGTCATAACGCGGACGCGAGCCAGGATGAGCTCATCGAGCACGCGCTGGGCCGCAGTCTCGCCCTGCATGCCCAGGCGCTCGGTCAGGTCGGAGATGGTGCCACCCGCCTGCTCGAACATATCGGACACGCTGCGGGCGATATCGGGGGTGCCGGCATCCTTGCGGACCTGCTCGCCCTTGGTACCGAGGTCGTCGAGGACCTTCTTGCCGCCCTCGACGGCAACGGCGGCGGCACCGAAGCCCACGTTAATGGCGCCGTTAACAAGCTGATCGAGTTTCATAACCATGGTTGGCTCCAATCATGAACAACTGCATTGGCCTTCTTGTACCCAAGATTGAGTGAACGACACAAAATCGTTTTACCGCCAAGATAGAAATCGAGCGGGGCAAAGCCTTTGACGGCGTTTGCCCCGCTCGTTCGCTGCAATACGGCTTTTACCTAATGTTGTCGTTCATCGCGAAAGAGTTCTTCATGGCGCAGCTCGTGGTGTAGAGCACCTTGCCCAACAGGGCATCGGTCTCCACGCGCATGAGCTCGGCAAAGGCCTCGTTGGCGCGGGCGAGCTCGGCGGGCACTTCGGCCTCGGGCAGCGTGGCTACGACAGCGTCAACGTCGTGAATCTGCTTGTGGCCCATGCCGCCGACCTTCTCCTGGTAGTCCTCCACGGCGCGACCGCACTCATGGAAACGGACGTCGGCCAGGGCGCCGATCAGGCGGTTGGCCCAGTAGAAGTTTTCGGACGTTACGCGAGCCTGCGTGTCGGCATAGTACTCGGGCATGGTCTCGACGTTGGCGTACAGCGGAACCAGCGCGTTAAACGAGTTGGAGCCAAAGGCCATCCACTGCACGGCGCGGTAGGCCGGCTGCGCATAGGGACGCAGCTGCAGTACGGCGAGTTGGCTGTTGCGGTTGATGCCGATGGGGCGATAGGCGCCACGCGTGGCGGGCGTGCCCTTGCTGCCGTAGCAGTCGTACTCCGTGCCCTGGTAGTGGCTCGAGAGTACGTACTTGATGTCCTCGATGGTCACCTTGCGCTCGGGCACGCGGCTCCAGGGAATATCGTCGCTCTCGGGCGTGTAGTCGGCCTCGGGACCGTCCCACACATCGCTGGGGTTAAGGCAGCGCTGCATATACCAGGCGCGCGGCGTGTTGTAGACGTGGTCGCTGTCGCTGTGCGAGCCAAAGGCCTCGCGCGGGTTGAAGACCGCGGCCGGACCGTCGCCCTCGACGCCCAGCGTCAGGTCCAGATGCCACTCGGCCATCCAAGCGCGCAGGTCGGCGGAGCACATGTGATCGGCCTGGGCGCCCTCGGCGTCATCCAGGTCAAAGCTGTCGATACCCAGCTGGTTGGGCATGGTCACATAGGCGTCATCGGGCACGCGCTTGGCGATCCAGTGGTGACCGCCGATGGTCTCGAGCCACCAGATCTCGTCCACGTCGCTAAAGGCGATGCCGTTGTTCTCGTAGGTGCCATAACGCTCGAGCAGGTCACCCAGAATGCGTACGCCGTCGCGGGCGGATTTGGCATATGGCAGCACCAGGGTCACCATGTCCTCCTCGCCCAGACCGCCGGGCTGCGCCGGAACATAGCCGTCCTCGTCCTCGTTGCCCTTGGCGGGCACGTAGTCGACGAGCGGGTCGGCGCCGCGAACGCGCTCGTTGGTGGTGAGCGTCTCGGTTGCGGACATGCCCACATTGAGCTCGTTGAAACCGGCCTCGGCCCAGATGCCGTGGCCCGGGACAACATCGGGGACGCTCGTGTAGCGCATGGGGTTATCGGGCAGTTCAACGGTCAGGTGACTCAGGACGCTCGTATAGACGCGCGGCTGCTCGTCGGGATGCACCACACGCATACGCTTGGGCTCAAACACCCCGTTGGACGAATCCTCGTTGCGGGCGACAAGCGTCGACCCGTCGTAGCTCGCATTCTTACCAACCAGAATCGTTGTGCACGGCATGCGCATCCTCCTTGAGCGAAGAAATCAAACGATAACAGTGTATCGCTTCGGCGCAGAAAGGGCGAAACCACGGCCCCGGCAAACCCGGTGGGCAAAAAATGCCAAATATGAGTACTGTCACCAATTTAGTAACAGCAATTTTGCTACGTATGGGTGTCGAAAGTCTACATTTGTTCAAAAATTAGATGATGTAATTCCTCATAGGTCCAATAAAATAGGCTCTCTATCGATAATAAATATCGTTAGAAAGCCTATTTGACCTAAAATATATGTGACTATCTTGGCAACAGTACTCATATTTGGCATTTTCTGTCCACGGGGTATAGAGCTAACCCCTCAAACAGCCCAAAACGCCTATTTCGATGCGCGCTCGGCCGCTTCGATCACGTGTTTAGCGAGGATCGCCGTCGTCACAGCGCCCACGCCGCCCGGCACGGGCGTGATGGCGTTAACGACCGGCTCCGCAGCATCAGAATCGACGTCACCCACCAGCTTGCCAGCGGCCTCGTCCCAATTAATGCCAACATCGATGATCGTCTGGCCCTCGCGAACCGCATCCACGCCAATCGTACGCGCGCGTCCAACGGCGGCAACCACAATGTCGGCAGCACGGCACTCGGCAGCAAGGTCGCGCGTATGCGTATGGCACGTCGTCACGGTCGCATTGCGCGCCGTAAGCATGGCGGCAACAGGACGCCCGATCACCAGCGAGCGCCCGACCACAGCAACCTTAGCTCCATCCAGCTCAACGCCGTAATGATCCAGCAAAGCAAGCACGGCTTCGGCTGTGCAGGGGGCAAAACCCTCGCCGCGCCCCGAAAGCGTGGTGAGCAGCGAAACCGGCGTCATGGAGTCAACGTCCTTGGCAGGATCGAGTGCCGCGGCAACCGCATCCTCGTCAAGGCCGGCGGGCAGCGGGCGGAACATCAGGCAGCCATGAACAGACGAATCGGTATTGATGTCCTCGATGGCCGCCAACAGCTCGTCCTGCGAAACATCGGCGGGAAGCAAAACGCGGCGAGCCTCAATGCCAACCTTTTCGCAGCGCTTGAGCGCACCGCGCTCGTAGGATAGGTCGTCCTCGCGTTCACCCACGCGCACGATAGCCAGCGTCGGCACAACGCCGCGCTCGCGCAAAGCCACGCAGCGCGCAGCAAGTTCCTCAGTCAAAGCGCGAGCAACGGGGGCACCCTTCAGCAGTTCAGCCATGGCTATCCCCTCTTCCTTGCGGCGTCGGCGGCGCGGCGCGCCAGCGCATCGGCGCGCGGCAACCACATGTCGAGCAACTCATCACACGCCGTCTCGAGCTCCTCAGCACGAGCGCGATCCTTCATAGACGTGGTGTTCGCAAAGAGCGTCAAGCTCGCGCCCTGCATAGCGGAACGGCAGAACACGGCGCCGCACGCCACATCGGACAGCAGCTGACGCGAACCCTTGTCGGCCATGTCCTCGAGCAGCGCCAGCGCGCGCCCGCAGGCATCCATAATGCGATACGGCGGCATAGCGGCCACATGCAGCGCATCCTGAATCGCGGTCGCTCGAGCCGGATCGTCACGCGGAATACCGTATGCCGCGGACACCTGCCCATAGGCACGAACGTCCTCGGCAACCAACTCGACAAGCTCCTGGGCCAGCTCATCAGCATGGGCAAACGCACGCGTCAGGTCATCCGCACGATCAGCAAGCGCGGGATTGGTCGCACCGTAGCGGGCAACCATTCCGCACAGCGAGGCGCCCAGCGCGCCCACAAAGGCGCTCGCGCTGCCACCGCCGGGAACCGGCTCGCGCGCGGCCAGCGCCTCGGCAAACCCGCGGCAGGTCTTGTCCATCATCTCTTGGCTCATGCACATGCACCTTCAAGTCATATACATCGGTCGGGTGGCAACCGCCGACCGACCGCATCGATCACGTAATGGTGCTAAGTCTAGCCCATAAGCACATGGGCGTCAGCGCACCTGGCCATCGCGGATTTCTATGGCACACGATAGGCGGCAGCGACACAAACATGGGACACATGGCCCACCTTTCGAGACTCCCGGGCAGCACAAGCTGGGGCATATCTATAAGTAAGGAACCCGTTGGGGCACGGCCGGGCAACGGCCACAAGCAATGAACGGAGGCATAAGCCGCACAGCACACAGAGACATCCGCCGCCAGCGCAATCAGTACCCCAACAGCATGCGGCGCCGTGATGTCATCGGCAGACAAGGAGGACGCCACCATGAAGAAAAAGACCCTATCGATTCTTTCCCTTTGCATCGCCCTCTTTGCCGCATTTGCCCTTGTCGGCTGCGGCGGGAGCGCATCGGGCGGAAGCGGCAGCACCGCCAAGAGCGAGAGCAAGGAAAAGGCCCCCGTCGCCAAGAAGACCGACTTTATCTGGTTTAAGGTCGAGATGCCCGAGGGCGTCGGCGTAAGCGACTCCGCCGGCAAGAATGCCGACAGGGTCCAGCTCACCTTCCCCGAGAACGAGAACACCACAGTCGACCGTTTCATCCCCGTTTGGCAAGAGAAGATGACGGCCGAAGAGTCCTTTGCAGAGCAGGCCGAAAGGCACACTGGAACGTTCCAGTGGGAGGATGGCGACCCCGTCGAGTATAACGGCAGGACGTGGCTCGTCGGAACATACGAGGACAACAGCGGCATCTCAACCATGCTTTTTACCGACGTTGAGCCGGGAAGCGTCTACGTCCTCATCTCGAACTTCGACCAGCACAAGAAAGAAGCCGAGACGCTCCTCAACTCCATCGAGTTCCCCGACGACATGAAGAAAGCAGTTGACGAGGCACGCGAAGTCGAGATTTCGAGCATCGAGATCAAGTAACGGGACACCCGCACGTGCCTATGCGCACCCGCGTACACGCGCCCCATTAAAACAACGGGCACCCAACCCCGGGGAGGGCCGACAGCATCGGCCCTCCCCTCTTTTGCGTCCGAGCATATTGCCACTTAACGGCGCAAATCCGGCCCTCAGAATGGGACACATGGCCCACCCTAGCGAGCCGCCCACGCGTACAGTAAAGGCAGGTAATCCATGGGCGGTTACAGATCGAGGAGGACACGACCATGAAAAAGAAGGCCTTTGCGATTCTCACACTCTGCATCAGTCTCCTTGCCGCGGTTGCCCTGGTGGGTTGCGGCGGAAGCGGCGGCGCTACCGGCAGTGGCGGTGGCGGCGGCGCAGAAAAGCCAGCCGTGGATATGAGGACCGACTTCATTTGGTTTAAGGTCGAGGTGCCCGAGGGCGTCGAGATCACCGACGTTGCCGGCGACACCGCCGACAGGGCCCAGTTTAAGTTCACCGAGAGCGAGCACGCCAGCGATCGCTTCATCCCTGTCTTCGACTCTGACAAGAACGCTGACGAGCTGTTCGACTACGAGGCCAAATGGAAGGCCAACTTTGAGTGGACCGAGAATGATTCCGTCAAGTACAACGGCAAGACTTGGCGCAACGCTTCCTATACACACTCGGGCGGCGTAACGACTGAGTACTTCACCGAAGCAGGCGGCGGCAGCGTTTACGTGAGCATCGACAATGTCGAGGAGCACAAGGACGCCGTCGAGACCATGATGAAGTCTCTGGAGTTTGCCGATGACATTGCCAAGGCCAAGACCGAGGCCATGGACGTCAAGCTCGACGATATCGAGATCAAGCGCTAAGCGACTGGCGAGCGCAACGGGAAACACGGTCGCAGAGCAAACAAGCGACGGTACCCCAGCGCTTCGTACCCAGGGAGGGCCGGTAAACCGACCCTCCTTTTCTTATGCCGATAGCCGGCGAACGCGAGGGTGCCGGGCGGCAAAACCACCCCCAGCGCGGTAGCAGCACAAATAGACAAGCGCCCCAACGCGTCCGCCCGCCGATTTATGGCGCCACGCAGACAATTAAGCCAACACGTTTAGACATCCGGGCAGTATAGTGAACAAAATGAGTGCATAACCGCACCCTGCGAACGGAGGAGTTATGACCGAACACCACGCCATCAGCCGTCGAGCATTCACGTTGGGCCTAGGACTCGCAGCATTGTCGCCATTTGTAAGCCTGCCCGAAACCGCGGGATTGGGCCTTCCCGTGCGCGCGGCATTTGCAGAAGACGCTGCCACAGCGTCAGTCAGCCTCGACAATTTCGTCATTCGCCTTCGCCCCGCGGGCTATTTTCGCACCGCGAGCGTCAACCAAGACGGCAACGTTCGCGGCAACGTCTGCCACCTGTTTAACGACGGCACGTCCAGCAAGCTCATCCTTGAGAACGTAACGACCAAGAATGACGATACAAACTGGTATGCTATCCGCACCTTGCTCAATTTCGAAGAGCATAAAAAGACGGGCTACAGCATTTGATCGGTCGACGACGACTCTGACAAAGATGGAAAGGTCATCCACGTATGGGGCGGCGAGTATGACAACAAGCCCAGCCGCGCTTTTGCGTTCGAGCGTCAATCAAACGGAACCTATATCATCCGAGACCGCACGGTCGAGAAAGAAACCGAGAAAAAAGACATTAAGTACCTGGCAATAGAATCGAACGGCGAAGACCAGGACAACAATAAGATCTGCCATAAGAGTAAGAGCATTCCGTGGGAGCTCGAACTTATCGGTTACGACATGAAAAAGAACGATGCCACGGTTAGCAGCCTCGACTGGATCACGTACAGCAGCTACGTCGATGGGCCATGTTGGATGAAATACGTCGACGACAACAAGTTCCTCGACGAGCTGAGCATCCCGGGTACGCACGATTCGGGCACCTGCAGCGTGGACAACGACACTGAGCCCCAATCCTCGCAAGTAAAATGCCAGCAGGATTACATTCCCACGCAGTTGCTCGAAGGCATTCGCTATTTTGATATCCGGCTCGGAAAGGGCGACGACCCCGGTATCGACCACGGGGATTACTACCTGCTCAAAAAAGACGCGTACTTTATGCATCTTTCCGATGTCATAGGCTACTTCAAAACGTTTTTGAACGAAAACCCGACAGAAGCGCTCATCATGCTTGTATCACGAGGCAACGACGAGGCTACCGACGAAAGTGTTACGACGGCTTTCGCCAAGGTTTTGGACGACAACCCCAAACTGTTCTATACGTCGAGCCGAATCCCCGCGCTACACGAGGTGCGCGGAAAGATCGTTCTGCTGCGTCGATTTAGGCTCGCCGGCAACAGTGTAAGCGGCCACACGTGGGGCCTCGACCTTACCGAATGGGACAACATAATCGCAGCACACCCCAGCAGCTCCTCTATGTGTCTCGTCCAAAACGCGCAAGGCTTTGAAGCCGCAGGGGAAACAGGCGATAAAAAAGCCTATTGCACCAAGGTATATGCCCAGGACCATTACGAATGCACCGGAACCGACAAGATCAGCTGGGTCGATATGGCCCTGCAGGAGACGGCTAAGCTCACCCGCAACGAGGTAGATGTCGAGGACGATAACGGGGCCAAGGAGCAAGTCCTGGAGCGCTGCTGGTCTATCAACTACACCAGCTGCACGAATCACAAGCAAGGAAGCAATCCTTTTACCGCAGCGCGAGTCGTCAACGAGCATCTGTACGAGAGCCCGTACATCAATCCCAGCGGCACCGAGGATACAAAGTCAGATTACCTCAAGCACATTGGCATCATCGCATCCGACTTTGTTGATGCGGCGCTGGCCCGGAGCATCTACCAGCGCAATTACAATTACGATACGAAGCACACGCAGTCGGCTTCGTGCTGCCTCCCGACCCGCATGCGCATGACGTACGGCGACTCGCCGAGCGATGCCTCACTCCAGGATGGCAAGACCGTTGGCGAGGGTCATTTCCGCCTCGTCGACAGCAGCAACGTACTCAACGTGGCGGCTTCGGGCCATGCGTTTGCCATCGAATATGTGGATGTCGACGCCTTGGGCAACGAGACCGTTACGGAGCTGCGGGGCTCCGTGCCCATCGATATCGATCCACGCGCGCTGACGCCCCATTTTGAGGGACTCGAAGGCCTTAAGGCCGGCGAAGACGTGCGCGCCAAGATTGCGGCATCGCTCGAGGGCAAGCTCGAAACCGATGCCTGCACGGCCCAGCTCGAGTTTGTGCACGACGCGAACGGCGCTCCGGGCACGGCAATGGCCGAGGGCGAGGCATTTACCGCAGGGACGTACTGGGTGCGCGCGAAAGGCCTTTTGGGCGACGCGGCGCAGAACTACAAGCTTGCCAATGACGGAGCCGCGAGCTTTACCGTGACGGCTTCGGGCAACGCAGGCGCTACGGACACCGGCGACGGCAACGGCACCAACGCAGGCGGCGCCGACAAGAACGACAAGGGCAACAAGCGCAAGGGCTCAGGCGAAAAGCTTGCCGGCACAGGCGACGGCTCTGGCATCGCCGCCGGGCTCGCTGCCGCCGCCGTGGCGACGACAGTCGCCGGCGCAGCAATGCTTGCCAGCGAACGCGAAAACGCTGGGGACGACAGCGAATAGGCAAGCCCGCCTTTTAGACACATCGACTCAATCGGGGGCGCAGGACACCGTTCTGTGCCCCCGATTTTTACCTTGGCCCGAACGCCGCCATGGGCTACATCACCATGTTCAGCGCGTTAACAAACTCCTGGGCCTTCGCACGACTGCTCAGACTAAAGACGCAAGCGGTTAACAGTCGATTGCGCAGGAAAACGTCGCGACCCTTGATCCTGTTAACGCCCGTGATGTCCTTAAGGTAGACAATCTCGATATGCTTGCCGCCGAAAGTACCCTTCTTGAGCACCTCGATGCGGTTAGGGTAGATCTTGACGTCTTTAAACCTGCCCGAACCTTTGTCCTGGAACAGCAAGGTGTTGTTGTCCATGCGTGTCACTCCCATGGGGTTCGCTAAAACTGCCTCTATGGTCACATTTTAGTCACTTCGGGAATCCTGCACGAAGGCGCTAGGCGACATTGGAATTCGAGTCCGCGCGAAGACCTTTAATGAAGTGCCCAGCACTTCCCCGCAACACAAAAACGGGGCAGTCCGCACTTCTGCGGACCGCCCCGTTCCTCTAACTATCGCATCGCAGCGCCAACCGGCTGCGCTTCCCTACTTCCCAAAGATCGCAGCGAGCAAGCCCTTGCGTTTGGGCTTCTCCTCTCGGTAAGAACCCTCGGCGACCGCTGCAACCTGATGCTGCTGCTCGCCGCCTCCACGGCGTACGATCTGGTACAGAAACGGCGACTTAACGTATTTGACCTCGATGGGCGTGGCATGCACGGTACTCTCGCCGGACAGATGCAGGCTCGGGTTGAGCGGCGCCACGATATGCGTCTCGCGCTTGTCGCTAAACACCACCGCGGCCGCGCGGCCCGTCTGACCGTTTACGGCAATGCGCACCTGCTCGCCATCGCGGCCGTCTGTCGCCGGACGATCGACAAAGTAGACCGGCACCATCACCAGGCCGTCCTTATGCTTGCAGGCCTTGCGCGCCCAGGTGCGGATGCTCTTTTTATTGAGCCCCAGTACAGCCTCGGCGTCGTTGCCCGCAACGTCGAGCGCCAACTTATCAATGACCACCTGGTCCTTGGTAGACGCATCGACGGAGACGACACGAAAGTCACCTTCCTGCATGGCAGGGTCAAACGGCCCAACCTTGGCATAGTCCCACGGCTCCAAAATGCCCTTGAGACGAACGTCCAGGTAGTTTGCCCTGGGGTATGCCCAGTCGAGCACCTCGTAGTACACCAGGGTTTCCTTGCTCAGGCCCTTGCCCGGGAAGCTCACCATCATGCGCAGGTCCGCCAGCGCCATGGGGAAATAGAAGAGCATCATGTCGTTTTGGATCGCATCTTCCACGTCGTGCCCGGCAAAGGCTTCCGCATACTGGTGCACCAGCTGCAGTGCGTTGGCACGTGCCTGCTGCGGCGAGATTTCGCAGGGAATACCCTGCCCAGGTACATACTCCGCACCAACGCCCAAGGTCAGGCGCTTGCTAAACGTCCCCGGCTTGAGCAGGTCGGCAATGCCGATCTTGTTGCCGCAGGACGGGCACTCAAACACGCGCTGGGTCGATGACCCCTCAAAGGACGCGCCGCAGAAGGGGCAGGGAATGCTCACGTGCGTCGCCTCTTGGAACTCCTGCGCCGTTCCGCGATCTTCCCACAGCAGATGCTCCAGGACCGACTGATTGCGCCAGTACGAATTGAAGAAATACCAGTCCGGGTCCTCTGGGCGCTCGAGCTGCGAGACGTGCGTGAGCTTGAGCAGCCCGTCAACCACCGTCTGCGGCGTATGACGGATACCCAGGGCGCTCTTGGGCTCTCCGGCGTCCGCCTGCCACGGAATGACCGCACCGCAATAAGCGCACTCAAAGCTGCGCTTAGCTTGGTGCGAGTACATAGGGCCGCCGCAGTTTTGACATTTAATGGCAAACATCTCGTCCATGGAAACGTCCTCCTTTGCGCAGGGGCTGTCGACATTAAGTATGTCGAGCAAACAGGCACATGCCCATACCCATGTGGCCCAAAATGGACCACCCAGGCAGACGAGAAGGCTCGCTCGTTAGCACCGGCAGACTATTGCTGCATTTTCTGAGCATCGGTGCACGGCGCCCCCGCGCGAGCTACACTATCCCCTTAAACATGATTGTGAGGACGACCGCTATGCTATTTGTAAATCGGCTGGTACATACGCTTGTTCACGGCAGCGAGGGCGAGCCGGTCGATGCATCTTGCCGCACCAACGCGGGCTTTGCCGCAAGCCTCATCTGCATTGGCCTCAACATCACCCTGTGCCTGGCCAAGGGCATCGCGGGCCTGCTCGCCGGCTCTGTCTCGCTCATCGCCGACGCTTTCAACAACCTCTCCGATGCCTCGAGCAACATCGTGAGTCTGCTCGGGTTCCGCCTTGCCAGCCGCCCGGCAGACGAGGGCCACCCTTACGGCCACGGCCGCTACGAGTACCTGGCCGGTCTGTTTGTCGCCGTCCTGGTTTGCGCCGTCGGCATCAACCTAATCCTCGAGTCGATAACCAAGATCATCAAGCCCTCGCCCACCGTGTATTCGGCGCTCTCCATGGCCGCCCTTATTCTGTCCATGCTCGTCAAATTCTGGATGGCCGCGTTCAACCGCGCACTGGGTAACCGCATCGATTCCGAGATGCTCATCGCCACAGCGCAGGACTCCAAAAACGACGTCATTACCTCGGGCTCGGTCTTGGTGGCGGCGCTTATTTCGCAGACGACCGGCTTTGACCTCGATGGCTGGGCAGGCCTGGGTGTGGGCATCTTTATCTGCATCAGTGGCATGGGCCTAGTGCGCGACGCCATCAGCCCGTTGCTGGGGCAAGCGCCCGACCCCAAGCTCGTCCAGGCAATCCGCGACAAGATCATGTCCTATCCGCAGGTCTTGGGCACACACGACCTCATGGTGCACGACTACGGCCCCGGTCGTCAGTTTGCCAGCGCCCACGTGGAGATGCCCGGCGAGGGCGACGCGTTTGAGCACCACGAGATTCTGGACACCATCGAGCACGACATCAAGCGCCAGATGGGCATTGGTATCACGCTGCACTGCGACCCCATCGCGACAACCGGCGATGACTTGCGCGGCTGGGTCAAGCGCGGCGTCATGCAGATCGATCCCGCGCTCTCCATCCACGACCTGCACGAGCACGACGGGTTCGTTTCGTTTGACCTTGTGCGTCCCGACGGCTTTGACATATCCGACGAGGAGCTGCTGGAGCTCGTCACGCGCATCGTGCACGAGCGCCGGCCCGACGTCTCATGCGTCGTCACGTTTGATTCGGGCTTTAGCTCGCCCGACCGTCCAGCAGAGCAGCTGTAGCCTGTTTAACAGCTAGTTTCCCTGCGCGCCCGAGATGCCGTTTTGCAGGGCGTTCCAAGCGTTCGTTGCCATATCGCCCAGGTTCTGTGCGGTATCGCCGAGATTCTGAGCCGTGTCGCCCAGCTCTTGCGCCTTGTCTCCCAACTCCTGTGCCTTGTTGCTCAAGTCCTCCAGCGTGTTGGAGCTCGAGCTGTCGGTACCGCTTTGGCCGTCGGACGAGCTGCCTGAGCTGTTCTTGTGCGTGAGCTGAATTTCGAGGTTGCCGCTGTCGTTATAGTAGGCAGAAGTAACGACCCAGTTGGCATCGACGACGGGCGTTGAGCCATCATCAGTCAGGACCACGGCATTCGAAAGATCGGCGCCGCGCGACTTGAGGAGCTTCTTGGCGTTGGACCAGTACTGCCCCGGAATATCGCTCAGATCGACGGTGCTAGACGAGGCGGACTCGGTTTGTTCGGCAGCGGTATCGGCCGTTGAACTCCCTCGCTTGTTGAGCATGCCCGACACTATGGCAAACACAACCGACAGCGCAAAGAAGATCGCCAACACGATGAGGATCTTCTTGATCACGCTCGACGAACGCGACGGCTTCTTCTCCTCGTCCTCGCCATATTGCGGAATCGACTTGGGGTACTCGCGATACGGCTCGCGCGACTCGTAACGAGGCTGAACCGTGCGCGGCATATACGTCGTCTGCTGAGGCTGCGGAATGGGATTCTGCGGCAGGTCATCATAGGGATTCGGCGTCGAGGCAGCATAAGAATCCTGCGGCGCGTAATCAAACGGATCCGGAGCTGCGTTGCCATAGGGGCCTTGCGAAGATGCAGCGTAAGAATCCTGCGCCGTGTCGCCATAGCCCATAACCCGGGTGGGCTCGGCAGAAGGCTGCGTCGCGGCGGGGTCGGTATAACCGGGGTTGGGAACAACGCGGGTCGCATCGGCGCTATCGCCAGCCTGCGCGGAACCGTAGCCGCCCATCACGGTTGTCTTGTCCTGATCCATGCAACGATTCCTTTCCGTCGCGCGTGAGCCTCAAGTTATCCATGCATTCTACCCGCGCAAAAGCCTATGATGGGCAGAGCCCGTCGGTATCTACAAGACATGCGCGGGCCTAAGGATAAAAAAGCCCCGCCGGGCCTTGGTAGGCGCGACGGGGCGGGCAAGCGGCTATGAGCAGCGAGCTTAGAACAGGCCGGTGATGTTGCCGTCGTTGTCGACGTCGATGTTTTCGGCCGCGGGGATCCTGGGCAGGCCCGGCATGGTCAGAACGCTGCCAGTCAGTGCGACCACAAAGTGGGCGCCGGCGGAAACCTTGAGCTCGCGCACGGTGATGCGGAAGCTCTCGGGAGCGCCCAGGACCTTGGCGTTGTCGCTAAAGCTGTACTGCGTCTTGGCGACGCACACCGGCAGGTTACCAAAGCCGTTCTCGCGCAGCTCGGCGAGCTGGCGCTTGGCGGCCGGCGTAAAGTCAACGCCGTCGGCGCGGTAGACCTTGGTGGCAACGGCCTCGAGGGCATCAGCGACATCAGCGCCGTCCTCATAGGCAAACTTAAGCTCGCTCGGCTGCTCAATCAGACGCATGACCTCATCGGCAAGCTCGAGCGCGCCCTCGCCGCCCTTGGCCCAGACCTCGGAAAGCTTAACGTTGACGCCGAGCTTCTGGCACTCGGACTCGATGAGAGCAAGCTCGGCCTCGGTGTCCGTCGGGAAACGGTTGATGGCGACCACGCAGGGCAGACCATAGACGTTCTGGATGTTGTCGACGTGACGCAGCAGGTTGGGCATGCCAGCCTTGAGTGCCTCGAGGTTCTCCTCGTTGAGGTCGGCCTTGGCGACGCCACCGTTGTACTTCAGCGCACGAGCGGTCGCGACGATCACGACGGCGCTGGGGCGAACGCCCGTCATGCGGCACTTAATGTCGAGGAACTTCTCGGCACCCAGATCGGCACCGAAGCCGGCCTCGGTAATGGCGACATCGCCAAAGCGCATCGCCATACGCGTAGCCATGATGGAGTTGCAGCCGTGGGCAATGTTGGCGAAGGGACCGCCGTGGACAAACGCGGGCGTGCCCTCGAGCGTTTGCACCAGGTTGGGCTTGAGCGCGTCCTTAAGCAACGCGGCCATGGCACCCTGGGCCTTAAGGTCGCGGGCACGGACGGGCTCGCCGGCAAAGCTGTAGCCGACGACGATCTCACCCAAGCGTTCCTTGAGGTCGCTGATGCTCGTAGACAGGCACAGGATTGCCATGACCTCGGAGGCGACGGTGATATCGAAGCCGTCCTCGCGCGGCACGCCCTGGGCCTTACCGCCAATGCCGTCGATAACGTGGCGCAGCTGACGGTCGTTCATATCGACGACGCGCTTCCAAGTGATGCGCTTAACGTCAATACCGAGCTGATTGCCCTGCTGGATGTGGTTATCAAGCATGGCGGCCAGCAGGTTGTTGGCAGCACCGATAGCGTGGAAGTCGCCGGTAAAGTGCAGGTTGATATCCTCCATGGGGATCACCTGAGCCCAGCCGCCACCGGCAGCACCGCCCTTAACGCCAAAGACAGGGCCGAGCGAAGGCTCGCGCAGGGCCACGGCGCTCTTGACGCCGCGGCGACGCAGGCCATCGGCCAGACCGATGGTCGTGGTGGTCTTGCCCTCGCCCGCAGGCGTTGGGTTGATAGCGGTCACGAGGACGAGCTTGGCCTGGTGATCAGTCGGCTCGTTGAGCAGTGAATAGTCGACCTTAGCCTTGTCGAAGCCGTACGGAATCAGGTGCTTTACGTCGACGCCGGCGTTCTTAGCCACCTCGGTAATGGGCAGCGGCGTGACGGAACGTGCGATTTCGATGTCAGTAGGCATGGGCGGTCCTTTCGTTACCGAATGAGAAAAAGACCAATTCAGCATAGCACGGGCGCGCAATAGTAAAACACCCGTAACCGATGAATGGCGATATGTTTATCCAATGCTCAGCGATAGCCTACAGACTAGCCAAAACAAAGCGCCCTAAACGGTAGGTTCAATCCCCAGGTGCTCAAAGGTGCGAAGGGTTGCCTGACGGCCCTGCGGTGTACGAATCATCAGCCCGCACTGCAGCAGATAGGGCTCATAGACATCCTCGAGCGTGCCCGGGTCCTCGCCCACCGCGCTGGCAAGGGTCGTAAGTCCCACGGCACGACCGGAGAACGTCTTGGCGAGCGTCTCCAAAATGCGAATATCCATCCAGTCCAGACCGAGCTCGTCGATCTCGAAGAACTCGAGTGCCTGACGGCAGATATCGAGCTCAATGGGACCGTTGCCGCGCACCTGTGCGTAATCGCGCACGCGCTTGAGCAGGCGGTTGGCAAGACGTGGCGTGCCGCGCGAACGCGAGCCGATCTCGAGTGCACTGGGATGGTCGATCGTCACGCCCAGGATAGTCGCCGAGCGCGTCACAATCTGCGCGAGCTCCTCGACCGTGTAGTAATCCAGGCGATATGAAATGCCAAAGCGGTCGCGCAACGGGCCTGTCAACATGCCTGAGCGGGTCGTTGCCGCTACCAACGTAAACTTGGGAATATCCAGGCGAATCGAACGCGCCGCCGGACCCTTGCCAATCACGATATCGAGGGCAAAGTCCTCCATCGCGGGGTACAGGACCTCCTCGACCGAACGGTTGAGGCGGTGGATCTCGTCGATAAACAGCACATCACCCGGCTGCAAGTTAGTAAGGATGGCCGCCAGGTCGCCCGTGCGCGCGATGGCCGGACCACTCGTGGTCTTGATCTGAGCGCCCAGCTCGTTGGCGATAACGGTGGCCAGCGTGGTCTTGCCCAGGCCCGGAGGACCCGAGAAAATCACGTGGTCGAGCGTCTCGCCACGGCTCTGCGCCGCTTCGATCAACACGCGCAGGCTCTGCTTGATATGCTCCTGACCGCAGTAGTCGTCCAGTCGCTGGGGGCGCAAAGTGCGGTCGACATCGAGATCCTCGGCCGTCAGCTCCGAGCCCACCATGCGCTCGCCGTGCGCCATGGATGCCGCCGGCGAGTTGCCGGGCGTCGCCCACAGGTCCTGAGAGTCATCGGCTTCCCACATCACGCATCCATTCCGAGTCGCTTAAGCGCCGCGCCGAGCAGATCCTCGACACGCATATTCTGCCCATCATACCCGCTCAGGGCAACATCGGTCTCCTGCGGGCTAAAGCCCATGGAAAGGAGCGCCGCACGGGCGTCATCGATGGCCGAGGGAGCGGCAGCGGGCACGGGCATCGCAACCTGGCCGGGAATCACGTCGACCGGCACAAAGCCCTTGTCCTTGGCAAAGGTGCTCTTGAGCTCCAGGATCAGACGCTGAGCTGTCTTTTTGCCCACACCGGGCACCTTGGCCATGCCCTTGTCGTCCTCGGCCATCACCAGCGAATACAATTGCCCCACGGTATAGGTGGAAAGCACGGCGAGCGCCAAGCGCGGGCCAACGCCCGAGACAGACACGAGCCGATCGAACATCGTGCGCTCATCCTTTGAGGAAAAACCGAAAAGTGTCATGGCGTCCTCGCGCACCTGCATACGCGTGTAGAGGCGGACCTCGCCGCCGGGCGTTGGCAACGTGGCCGCAGTGCTACCCGAGATGCCGAGTTCAAAGCCAACGCCCGACACGTCGACGACAGCGGAGCTCATCGTGGCCTCGACAAGCGTTCCGTGGAGCTGGGAAATCATCAGTATCCGGTTCCTCTCTGTTGATAGAACTCGCCACCGGTAAGGGCGCGGGTGCGGCTGAGGTTTACGTGGCAGATGGCACAGGCCAGGGCATCGGCGGCATGGTCGGGATGCGGGTCGTGATCGAGCTGCGTGAGCGTGCGCACCATATAGGCGACCTGCCGCTTATCTGCGGCACCGGTACCCACCACAGCCTGCTTAATCTGCATAGGCGTGTACTCGCCGATCTCGAGTGCGCATTCCGAAAGCGCCACGAGTGCAGCGCCGCGGGCATGCGCCGTAGGAATGGCCGAGCGAACGTTGGCGCCAAAGTAGATGCTCTCGATGGCAGCGGTATCGGGTCGATAACGCTCGACGACACCCTTAAGGTCATGGGCGATATGCGACAGGCGCACCGCGAGCGGACTTCCGGCACTGGTCTCGATGCAGCCATAGGCACGGCAGCGAACCTCGCCACGCCGCTCCTCGATAATCCCCCAACCCGTATGGGCCAAACCGGGGTCAATGCCCAAGATAACCAAGCCAACCTCCCCTCGCCACAAGTACGGCGCAAGACAAGGCCTCGCGCACTATTCACGAACGTCTGTTCTAGAATAACACAACGGGGCCAAGCTGCTTAGTTGAAGTATCGGGGTTGGGAGCGAATCCCATCCCCAGTTTAGTTCTGCGAGAAGAATGGGAACTGTCGGGGATCCACCGGCGGATGCGGCATCGGTCCGCCCTGGGGCCCACCCTGCGGGCCACCCTGGCCGCCCATCATCTTATCGATGGCGTCCTGAACCTCGCCCTCGAACTTTTTCATTCCCTCGTGCAAACGACGTTGACCGTCCTCAGAGCGCAGCTCCTCCATCTGCTCGGGCGAGATACCCAGTAGCTCACCCAGCACGCCCATCATCTCGTTTCGCATGCGCTCGCTCGTATCCTCGTCAGCAAAACGGCGCACCTCGGCGCGCGCCAGCGAATCGACCGTCATACGCTCCTTGCCGTTAAGCCCCAGGTCGGACCACGCGAGCATGTACGGCCAGGAGCGCTCGGCAAACGAACGGGACGAAACGATCGGCGCCGTCGGCAACATGCGGCGGGCAGCCTCACCCTGTCGAACGAGCATCAGCAGCAGCGAGCAGGCCTCAGGCTTGCCAGCGGCCATCGGGATGTCGTCGAAAGATCGATTGCGGTCCACGTGCGCCTCGAGCGCGCCATCGACCTCACCCGGCTCAAGCCCGCCGAGCAGCTGTGCCGCGCGGTCGAGCATATCGACCGGACCGTCGAGCGTCGAGAGCGCCTGCGCCAGCACTCGCTCCATATAATCTTCCACCGCGTTGAGCGTCACGAGCTCTTGGGGCACCACGGCAGACGTGCGGTTGCGCACACGCGCCACAAACTCAAGCGTCGACAGGTACACATCGCCAAAGGGCGCGTAATCGCCCTGGTAGCCGCCGCAAAGCGCCGGCGCCGCCAGCGCGTACTCGGTTTTGGACAGCGGGCTCAGCGCCATCGCACCCAGCTCGAGCGCCGTGTCCTCCAGCATGAGGCCCAGCGTGCGCGAGCGCAGACGCTCGGCATCGCCCGCCGACACGTCGCGATCGAGCACACGCGCCGCATCCGGTGCATCGCGCTCGACGGTGCGAATGTGCAGACGCTCGGCGATGGCGCGGACGGCGGCACAGCGGGCAGCCTCGGCCTCTTCCTGCGCCGGCGTAAAGATACGGTTGCGCCCCAGCACCAGGCCAATCACATTACGCGGGCCCAGAGCGTCGACGGTCAGCGCCGCCAGCAGGGACGACGGCAAGTCGCCCTCGAGCGCCACCACAGCACGCGACGCACCGTGGGCTTGGGCGTTGTCGCGCACGGCGAGCACCAGCGCCTGCCACAGCCACTCCTCGGAACGGAACTCGGGCAGTTCGTGATCTTCCAGGGCATCGAGCATCACGCCGCGCTGAATCTCCTGAACCAGCAGGCTCTCCTCAAAACACGGCGCCTGGGCCACCACGCGACCACAGTCGTCGAGCACAAACGAACCGCCGGTATACACCGACTCGTCATAAGCACCGACCGGCGCCATGCAGGCAAACCACACGCTGCGCTTGGATGCGATCTTGCGGTAGGCGCCGCTGCGTACGGCGGCAATGGCAGCAGTCTCGCGGTCGGTCATGTCAAACGCGTTGAATTGGAAATACGCAATGAGGTCAACACCGGTCGGCAACATCTCGAGTTCGCGGTCCAAGTCAAAAATCACGGCAATGCGCACGCCGTCCACGTCGAACACCGGCGGCGCCCAACGCGTGTCGTTGTTCTCACCACGCTGCAGGGCAATGCTCGAACGCGCCGGCACCACATGACCGTCCTTGAGCATCATGTAGTCGAGCAGCGGCTGGCCCTCAAACGAAACCGCCGCGGGCACGATGCAGATCATGTCAAGCTCCTGGATACGCTCGGCGACACCAGTCAAGCCGGCAAGCATGTCGTGCTCAAAGTCGGCAGTGCCCACCAGGCCCCCGGGCATGGCGCCCATAAAGAGCGGAGCCGGAACGCACAGCACGCGCGCCCCGCGCTCGTGGGCCAGACGAGCCTGGTCCTCGATGCGGCCGCAAATGCCCTCAATATCACCCAGGCGCATATCGATCTGTGCAAGCGCGAGCTTCATGGCTCAGCCCTTTCCGTCGTAAACCATCGTTGTCGTAGTAAAAGCGCCGGCCGCATAATGCAGCCGGCGCTCGCATGTGCATATGCTAGCTATGATACCCCGAGCGGGGGCGCGCTCCTAGAACGTCGCGGACCACAGCCCGTGCAGGTTGCAGTAGGCATAGACGGTACCGGTCTTGGAGCCGCCCGCGAAAAACGTCGCGGGCTTCATGCCGGGCTCAAGGTAATGGACCTCTAAGCGGCCCTCGGCCTCAAGGGCGATCCACTCAATATAGTGCTCGGGCAGGCTGGGGTGCTCGACCGAGCCAACGCGTGCGCGAATCACGTGACCGTCGCGCTCGGTCTCGACAACAGGCACGTGCTTCTCGTGCGCCGCGTCCTCAGTGTTTGCGGTCAGTTCCGTGCAACCGGCAGGGGTTGCAACGTCGTTGCCAAGGGCGGCAATGAGCTTACCGTCGGGGTCCTTAAAGAATTTCGCCATGATGTTCTCCTTTGCTGACGTGCCAATGTTCTTGATGGTTCTTATGCCCAAAGGCAGACAAACCATCCACGGCATTGCAAATGAACACATAACGGGCGGGGACGATGGGGCAGCGTGCGCTATCCGCCCTGGCGGCCCCACCCGAGCGGGTTAGCGCCCGTCGCCGCCCAGCAGCGCCAGAACATCTTCGCGGGTAAACAGCGCCGACGAGATGCCGTCGCCGCCGAGCACGCTGTTGACCAGGTCGCGCTTGGACTCCTGCATCTGCATGATGCGCTCCTCGATCGTGTCCTTGGCGATGAGCTTGTACACGGTCACGGTATGTTGCTGGCCAATACGATGCGCGCGGTCGGTCGCTTGGTCCTGCGCCGCCACGTTCCACCACGGGTCGTAGTGGATGACCACGTCGGCCGCCGTCAGGTTAAGGCCCACGCCGCCCGCCTTGAGCGAAATCAAAAAGACCGGGACCTCGCCCGCTTGGAACTGCGCGACCATCTTGGCGCGGCTCTCCTTAGACGAAGCGCCCGTGAGCTTAAGGAAGGCGATGTCCTCCTTGGCCAAGCGCTTACCGATGATATCGAGCATACCCGTAAACTGGCTGAACAACAGGATGCGATGCCCGCCGTCGAGTGCGCCGTGCACGAGCTCCATACACGTATCGAGCTTTGCGCTCCCCGCCTTGTAATCCTCGTAGTGTAGACGTGGGTCGCAGCAGATCTGGCGCAGCTTGGTGAGCTCGGCGAGCACCTTGAGCTTGTCCTTCTTAAACTCCCCAGCCTCGCGGTGCTGCACCTGCTGGGCGATGCGGTCCTGGTTGGCCAGGTAGAGCTTGCGTTGCTCGCCGGTAAGCTGTGCCATGACGGTGTCCTCGATCTTCTCGGGCAGGTCGGCCACCACGTCTTCCTTAACACGGCGCAGCACAAACGGCGACACGAGCGCCTGCAGGCGAGCGGCGCTATCGCCCTCGGCATGCTCGACGGGGCTCTCAAAGCGCTTGGCAAACGACTCGCGCGTCCCCAAAAGGCCCGGCATCAAAAAGTCGAAGATGCTCCAGAGCTCGGACAGGCGGTTTTCGATGGGCGTGCCCGTCAGGGCAAAGCGCACGCCGGCAGGCAGGCGCTTGGCAGCGCGCGCCACCTGCGTGAGCGGATTTTTAATGTACTGTGCCTCATCGAGCACCACGCGGGCAAAATCCTGCTCGACGTACTCGTCGATATCGCGCCGCATAAGGTCATACGACGTCACGACCACGCTATGCTCGGCCACGCCGGAAATTTGCATGCGGCGTTGAGCCTTGGCACCCACAATGGCGCACACATCGAGCGACGGGGCAAAGCGCTCCAGCTCGGCAGTCCAGTTGTACACGAGTGAGGCCGGGCATACCACGAGCGTGGGCTTGGTGTCCCCCGCCTCCACGCGCGCCAGAATATGCGCAATCATCTGGAGCGTTTTGCCCAGGCCCATGTCGTCGGCCAAGATGCCGCCAAGGCCCAGGTGTTCGAGCGAGCCGAGCCACTGGTATCCGTCGACCTGGTAGCCGCGCATCGTTGCCTTGAGCGATGCCGGCACCGTAAAGTCCATCTTGCCGAGCGTGTCCAGGCGCTCGACGGTACGGCGGAACGCAGCGTCGCGATCGGCCTCGAGCGCCGGCGTGCGTGCGAGCATGCTGTCGACGAACAGGGTGCTCGACGCGGGAAGCGACACGCCGTCGAGCAGGTCGACGGCATCGACACCCAGGTCCTCGGCAAGGCCAAACGCGGCGCGCGCCCCCTCGTCCAGGCGAATGATGTCGCCGGACGTAAGGCGCGCGAACGTTTGATGGCGCTTGTACGAATCGAGATAGACGGCAAGGTCCGCGGCCGAAAGCCCGCTCGCGCCCAGCTCGACATCGAGCAGATTGCTCTTAGCGGTCGCACGAACCGAGAGCTTGGGCGCGGGGCGGACCGAGATCTGGCGCAGACGGTCGCTGAGCATGACCTCACCCAGTTCGGACAGGGCGGACAGGCCCTCGGTCAGCAGGCAGAACAAGCGGGCGTCATCGCGCTCCTCAAACGCCAGACCGCCCTCGTAGAAATCGAAGTACAGGGCCGCCGTATCCATAACGCGAAACTCCGCCACCTCGTCGCGGGGCGGCACACCGGGGCGCTGCTCTTCGAAGGGGCTGCCCGGAGCGCCCAGGCTAAAGAGATCCGCCGACCAATCGCCGTAGGTAACCGTAATTTTGCAGGTCACGAGCCCATCGTCGACACCGATCGCCATAGCAAAGCTCGGCTCGGGTGCCACGGTATCGAGCGCGGCGGGCGCGGTGAGGTCGGTGTAGTCGCGCAAAATGGGCAGCGCCATACGGCAGAACTCACCCACCTGCTCGGCGGCAATATGGGCGGGCGTGCGGCACGGCAGCAAGCGCGACAAAAAAGGTGCGGCATGCTGAGCAAATGCAGCGTCGGTACGGCGCGCGCGGCGCGTGTCAACCAAGTAGGCGGCATCGCCCGACGCAAAGCAGTACATATCGGCGGGCAGGCGCAGGTCATAGCTACCACCAGCCGCCGGCGCGATTTTGGCGGCAAGCAGCGGTGGGCGCTTAGCGGATGCCTCGTCCTCCCTTTGCGGAGACAGCTCAACCGCCACGTCGTAGGTGCGATGCGTCGTCATCCCCCGCGACCAGGCGGGCTCAAAGGAGATGGTCTGGCCGCGCAGCAGGTCCAGCACATATACGATGCTATGCTCGGACAGCGGCAACTGACGCTCGGCAACAAAACCGCTGCGGGCAAAGTCGTACGACGCCGAACGCGAGCTTGTGATGTCATCGAGATAGGCAACTGTCGTCACAACAAGGTTGAGCAGCTTTGCCGATGTTTCGTCAAAGGCCTCAGGTGAATGGACAAACGTGAGCTTCTTGCCATAGGAGAACGTGCCGCCGCGCACGTAGGCATCGGCCATGCCGTCGATGTCCTTGACCACGTAGGAGACCGATCCACAGCGAATGCGGAACTCGAGCGCCCAGCTAAAGCGGTCAGCGAACAGCGGATTGTAGTACGGCACCAACGAGGGCTCCAATGCCGCTTTGGGGGCGTCGGGATCAACGGCACCGGCAAGCTTGCGGCGCATGCTCGCCAGCTCATCCATGCGCGCGTCCGAAAGATCGGAGAGCGCCGCCACAAGGCTCGGGCTCGTGGGGACGGGCGCCGGAAAGGGAAAGTTGGGGTTGACGGCCGGCGCTTTGGGTGCGGTGCGCGCGGGCTGTTTCGACTGCGCCGTAAACGTGCGAACCGGCGTGCGCAAACCTTCGACGGGCTCGGCGCCGCTGGCATCCAAATACGCCAGAGCCGTGGCAATAGCGTGCTTGCACATACCGGGGTAACGATAGGCGGCGGGGCAATCGCAGTCGTAGTCGATCACCTCGTGCTCGTCCATGTCGAGCGCCACGTGCGTCTTGTACAGGTCGCCACGCGAACCGCGCACCGAGCCCTCGACCGTCACGTTTTTGGAGAAGCGCGAGCCGCTGTCCTCGATCGACAGCACGGCGCCGTTGAGCATGAGCGAACGCCCCTTCATAAAGGTGCCGCTCAACGCCGCCTCTTTGCGAAGCGCCTGCACAAACGTCCCCTGCGCCATCACTTCCTCCAATCTCACCCGGGGTAGCTTAGATCACCGTCACGCGGCCCTGGTTACCCACAATGGCCTTGGCCTCGGCCAGCAGCGGAATCGAACGCGCGTTGACCTTGGCAGGTACCTCGGCACGCAGCACGCGCCCGTCCACCTGCTCGATAAAGATCTCCACGCGGTCGCCGCCCGGGTTGGCGGTAAGCACCGTGGCAAGACGCGCCATATTGCCCTGGCTAAAGCGGCTGTTGGGCACCATGACCTCAAACACCTTGGGCTTGTTGTTCTCCTCGTTAAGCTCGAGCGGCACGATCTCCTGCGCGATGATCTGGTCGCCGCGGTCCGAGCGCTCGAGCTTGCCCTTAATGCGCACAAAGGCATCGGACAGCTGCGCGCCGGTCTCGGGATCGACCTCGCCGTACAGGTACCCCTCGGCCTCCTTGTAGGTCTTGGGGAACACGACGACGGTGGCCTCGCCTTCCATGTCCTCGAGCTGCACGATGCCCATGGGGTCACCGTTTTTGGTCACGCGCTTGGACACGCTCGAGACCATGCCGGCCCACCACAGCGCCTTGCCCTCGGGAATTTCCTGGTTGATGGTGCCGCCCGTAGGATTCTGAACTTCGTAGCCGGTGTCGATCTGCGAGAACGAGAAGTCACGCGCCTTGGCTAGTGCATACTCAAACGGGCGCAGCGGGTGGTCCGAGACATAGATGCCCAGAACCTCCTTCTCCTGACTCAACTTGAGGTGGCGGTCCCATTCCTGGCCATCCGGATCGGGCACGCTCACCTCAAAGCCCGAGCCCTCAACGTCGCCAAACATATCGAAGAACGACGTCTGGCCGCTCGCGCGATCCTTCTGGCGCTTTACCGCGGCGTCGATGATGTTCTCGGGGTTGTTCTTGTCCACAAAGTGCATCATCTGACGACGCGGATACCCAGTGGAGTCGAAGGCGCCTGCCTTGATCAGCGATTCGATTACGCGACGGTTGGCCTGGCTCGAGTCCACGCGCTCGACAAAGTCGTGCAGTGTCTTAAACGGACCGCCCGCCTCGCGCTCGGCGATAATCGCCTGCGCCACGCCGGTGCCCACGCCGCGGATGCCGGCCAGACCAAAGCGCACGCCCTCCTTGGTAGCCGTGAACTCGGTGCCGGACTCGTTGACATCTGGCGACAGCACGGGGATGCCGTCGTGACGGCACGCCGAGACGTAGTGCACGATCTTGTCGGTCTTGCCCGTATAGGACGTCAGAACGGCCGCCATGTACTCGTGCGGATAGTGCGCCTTGAGCCACGCCGTCTGCATAACCAGGATGGCGTAGCCGGCGGAGTGCGACTTGTTGAAGGCGTAGGATGCGAACTCGAGAACATCGTCCCAAATCTTCTGGGCGACCTCGCGCGTGTAGTTGTTCTTGATAGCGCCGTTCATCCAGTGGTCGTAGGTGGTCTCGTCCGAGCCATCCTCCCAGTGCAGCACCGTCGACGTGAGCAGCTTGATCTTTTTCTTAGCCACGGGCTTACGGATACGCGAGTCCGATTCGCCCTTGGAGAAGCCGCACATCTCGACGGAGATGAGCATAACCTGTTCCTGGTAGACCATGGTGCCGTAGGTTTCGCCCAGGATGTCGTCCAGGCGGTCGTCGTAGGAGACGGCCGGCTCCTTGCCGTTCATACGGTTGATGTAGGACGAAACCATGCCGGCGCCCAGCGGGCCCGGGCGGTACAGGGCGATCAATGCCACGACGTGCTTGTACTCGGTGGGCTTCATGTTCTTGATCGTGGCCGTCATGCCGGCGGACTCGACCTGAAAGACGCCGGCGGTGTGGCCGGAACCCATGAGCTTAAAGATCTCGGGGTCGTCAAAGGGAATCTCTTCCTCTTTGATGTCGATGCCGAAGTTCTTCTTGATGTTTGCCTTTGCCTTGGAGATAACAGTCAGCGTGCGCAGGCCCAAGAAGTCCATCTTGAGCAGGCCCATGTCGGCAACGGTATGGCCCTCGTACTGGGTAATCTCGACGCCGCCCTTGGTGTCGAGCTTGGTGGGCACGTGCTCGTTGACGGGGTCGCGGCAGATCAGAACGGCGCACGCGTGCACGCCCTCGCCACGGGTAAGGCCCTCGATTGAGAGCGCCGTGTCGATGATGCGGCGGGCGTCGTCGTCCTTTTTATATGCCTCGGCAAAATCGGGGTTAAACAGGTCCTCTTTGCCGGGTTGCTTTTCGAGCACCTGCTTGAGCTTGACCTTGGGGTCGCTCGAGACCATCTTGGACAGACGCTGGCCCATGTAGACCGGGTAGTCCAGGACGCGCGCGGCGTCGTTGATGGCCTGCTTGGCCTTAATGGTCGAGTAGGTGATGACGTGGGTGACCTTCTCGGGGCCGTAGAGCTGGCGAACGTGCTCCACGACCTCGAGGCGCCGCTCATCGTCGAAGTCCATATCGATATCGGGCATCTCGGTACGCTGCGGGGACAGGAACCTCTCGAACATCAGGCCGTTCTCGAGCGGATCGAACGCGGTGATGTTCATGGCGTAGGCGACGATAGCGCCGGCAGCCGAGCCACGGCCGGGGCCGACGCCAATGCCGTTGTCCTTGGCCCATTGCACGTACTCGGCAACAATCAAAAAGTAGGCGGCAAAGCCCTTGTCGCAGATGACTTTGTATTCGTACTCAAAGCGCTCTTTGATGTTGACGCCACCGATCTCGCGCGTGGCCCAGTCGTCACCGTAGTGCTGGCGCAGGCCCTTCTCGCACTCGCGGCGGAACTGACTCTCGTGCGTCTCGCCGGGGTCGAGCAACGGGAAGCGCGGCAGGATGATGGAGTCCCAGTCCAGCTCGACGTAGCACTTGTCGGCGATCTCGAGCGTGTTGTCGCAGGCCTCGGGGCAATACGGGAACATCGCCCGCATCTCCTCCTCGGTCTTCATGTAAAACTCCGAGCCAGTCATGCGCATGCGGTTGGGGTCGTCGACCTTGGCGTTCATGCCGATGCACATGATGACGTCCTGCACGGGAGCGTCCTCGCGGCGCAGGTAGTGGAAGTCGTTGGTGGCGATGACCTTGACGCCTACCTGCTTGGCGATGTCGATGAGCGTGCGGTCCATCTGCTCATCGGTCAGGCCGTTGTCGGTGGTGATGCCGTGTTCCTGGATCTCGATATAAAAGTCGCCAGGTTCGAAGGTATCACGGAAGGTCTCGGCCCACTTGATGGCGCCCTCCATGTCACCGCGGTCGATGTATTTGGGAATGATGCCCGCGATGCAGGCGCTGGTGCAGATCATGCCCTTGGCGTGGCGGCGCAGGTTGTCGAGCGTCACGCGGGGCTTGTAGTAAAAGCCCTGCACGGCTGCCTCGGAGACCGTCTGCATCAGGTTGACGTAGCCCTCCTGGTCCTTGGCCAGAAGGATCATGTGGTAGAGCTCGGGCTTATGGTCGCGGGCAAGGGTCTCGTCCGGCGTAAAGTAGACCTCGCAGCCAAAGATGGGCTTGATGACCAGGGGCGGCTTGAGCTCGTCGATGTTGCCCTTCTCGTCCCACATGGCCATGTCCTTCACATACTGGGCATGCTCGCGCGGGTTTTCCTCGGGATCGGGCTCCACCAACTCGTCGCGGCGATCCTTTTCCAAGAAGGCCTTGTCGTGGCTCCAGGTTTTGTACTCGGGCGTGTTGTGGTTGACGGCGTCGCAGGCCAGCGCCAGGTCGGGCACGCCATACATGTAGCCGTGGTCGGTAATGGCGACGGCGGGCATGCCCAGCTCTACGGCACGGTTGACCATATCCTGGATACGGGTTGCGCCGTCGAGCATGGAGAAAACGGTGTGGTTGTGCAGATGGACGAATGCCATGTGATGAGCTCCGATGCGGGTTCGTGTTCTGACTGAACGATTTTACCGCACGGCGCGGATAGCACCCGAACCTAGCCAAACCCACACGGGCAGTCTTTTTGGGACCTTCAAAAAGGGGAATGAGGGCATCCAGATATATCGAGTATTACTGGAACCCCGGCGATGCGCGGAATGATTTGTGACGAATAGTCATGTCCATCAAGAAGGCTCGACGCTTCGGATAGCTCGTCAATCGATATATCAATTCTTGGAGACCTGTATTCCAACCATTTTTAATGAAACAACGGCGGTAATTGCTATCGCGATTGCACCAATAATACCGAGCGCTATCTGAATGGGATATAACCCCAACACATGTCCAAATATGGAGAAAAACACTGCAGAAAAGAGAGCCCTTACCAGAGACGCGACGGAAAGGATCGTCGCGCGGAGATCGTCCGCTATAGCGTCTTGGATTAAGTTTTCCGAAGTGATGTACACCGCTTCTGGGAGAAAACAAAGCACCATGCTAAGGCCAAACAAACACAGCGGATTTGAAGCGAACCACGGAAGAATCATGAAAAGGCCAGCCTCGATTAGCATCGAGCCGAGCATGGTATTTCTTTTCCCGAAACGCAATGAGAAGAAATCTGCTGCAATGTAGGCCGTCGCATTTACTGCATAGGATGCACCGAAAAAGATTCCTATTATGGAGACGGGAGCATCAAATGCGTCGAATACCAACTGATTCAAGTTGTAATAACTCCCATAGAATCCATCGAGCATGCTTGTGCCGATTAGAAGAAGCAACACCGCAAAAGCGGATTCTCCAATGCACCAGGTTTCGCGTCTGAAGATCTTGGCTACGTCAAACCTTCCCTTTTCAGAGCTTTCAGAACGGGTCGCTTCCGTCCTCTCAATGGGATACAGAAGGAAAAGCTGCAGGAGATAGAAAACGGAGACACATACGTAGAGGGCGCTCCAAGATACTTGGGCAATGAAAGATCCGAGCACAATTGCCATTCCCGTAGCGATTGATTGTGCGGCAAGCAGCCGAGCATTGATGGTGAGGAAGCGCTCTCCTTGACCGGCATTCCGGGCAATTTCATATAAAAGTGCTTGTTCGGATCCCGATTGAAGGGAGTAGGCGAGTGCCTCAACAAGGGAAAGCACGACAAGAAAGGGGCCTGAGAGCAACAGCATGCCAGCCGTATGGAAGAAAAGCAGCAGCACGCCCACTTGAATCGAAAACTTCTTTCCAAAGAAATCGCCTATCAGCCCTGTTGGCAGCTCGAGGACGACCGTTGCAATGTTAAACAGGGCTTGATAAAGCGCGATTTCCGTGACAGGCATTCCTTTCTCCGCAAGGAAAAGTAGAAACACTCCCCGATTTAAAACAAATCCCGCGAGAACGAAAAAGGCGGAATAGATGTGCAGTTGCGTAGCGGCATTCTTATTCATTTGGCACTTCCATCAACTACTTTTGTCGGGCCGCTCGCTACTGACTCGAAGCCTGAAGTGTTCACAGTTTCCGATGAAGAGCTACCTTGCCTTTTTGCGGCCTGGGCACGCTTCTCGTACTTATTGCCGTTGAGCCTGTTGCGGCTGGAGCGCTTGCCCGTGGCGTTTTCGATATCCTGCATGATGGACCCCGCTAGGGCGTCAAAAAGCTCCTCCGGCGTCACCCCAAGCGTTTTGGTGAGCTGCATATGGCTCCTTATTCGTTTGAACCGTTCGAGCTATTGTACCGTCCCAGGCTCTCCCATGCGTTGCGGTGCTATTTGGACGATTGAGGGCTTTATCCGGGGCGGCCGCGTGGGTTTGCCCAAAGTAGCTAAAAAAGCCCCGTCCCAAAAAGACTGCGGTGGAATCGATAGGGATTCCACCGCAGGTTGTTGAGGGCTAAAGGTTGTAGGTGACCACTTGGGGCTCGCAGGGGTTGGCGGGGTCGACCTGCTCCGCGCGGACGAACTTGACGGTCACGGCCTCAAAGCCCGCCTTGTGCAGAACATCGGCGTAGACGCGCGCCTGCAGGGCGTGCTTCTCCCGCAGCTGTTCCGGCGTCTCGTCCGGTGTGCCGCCCGTCTTGTAGTCGATGACCAGCGCGCGTGACGAATCCGCCGGGTTCGTCGCCAAGGCGTCGATGGCGCCCTCGGCATATGCACCGTAGCGGGCGATGTCCTCGTCCTCGCAGCCCAGCGAGAAGAACGGCACCTCGGCACGGATGCACGGCCAGGCAAGCAGCTCGGCACGGACCGCCGACTTGAGCCAGCGGTCCAGGGCAACGTCGAAGCGTTCGCGCTGCTCCGGCGTCAGGCACCACAGGCGCGCCAGCGCATCGGCACGCTCAGCGGGCAGCGCATCGGCACCCATCTCGATGAGCCACTGGCAGGCGGCATGGAACGCCGAGCCCAGCGCCATGGGGTTGCCGGCGGGCTCAACGGCGGCCACGCCTGCATCCGTCATCTCGGAACCATCCGACTCCGCATCATCGCCGGCCTCGTCCATGGGCGTGTGTGCCTCGGCGGCACGGTCCTCGGACTCGGCATGCAGCGCCGCGGCAATTGACGAGTAGCTGTACGAATCGCGCGCCGGATACGGGCAGGCGCCCATGCGCACGCCCACCGTCTGGGGATACACGAGCTCAAACGCATCGGGCTCGGGGTCGGCAGGGCCGGGAACGGCGGCGCGGGCATCCGCACCGGCGCCCTCCGGCTCCGCATCGCCGCGGACAAGCCTGCCCTCGGCATCCAGCGAAGCGTTGGCCTCAAACGCCTGCTCGCCAAAGGTAAAGTCCGAAAGCGAAATGAGCTCGTAGTCGCCCGGCTTGGAGTTGTCGAACACCAGGCGGTCGGCATCGAGCTGCGGCATGTCCAGAGCGTCGGTAGGCAGAATACGACGCAGCACGTCATAGGTCAGATCGGTCTCGACGTCGAAGGTCGGCGCCGTCACCTTGCCGCGGCTCACGCCGGCATCCATCGCCAGAATGACCAGCTCTCGCGCACGCGTCATGGCGACATAGAGCAAACGAGCCCGCTCCTCGAGCGAGAGCTGCAGGTCGTCGTTGCGCAGGCGAACGAATGCCTCGGCGGGAGAACCCGTCGCGCACACGTCTTCCATGAGCTCCGGCGGCAGCCACAACGACGTGCCCTTGCCCTTAAACGCATGCTCAAACTGTTTTTTGACGTCGTCGCCCTTCACAAAGGTTCCGTCGGCGAGCTTAACGCCGTCGAAGCGTGCCGGCAGCGCCACGACCTGCGCTCCGCCCTCGACGCGACCCATCTGTGCCGTACCCGAGGACTTACGCGCGCCAAAGCACTCGGCGACCGCCACGACCGGATATTCCAGGCCCTTGGAGGCGTGCACCGTCATGATGCGCACCGCGCCGTCGCCCTCCTCGTTAAGGGCACCCGGGGCTTCCTTGCCCGCCAAGAAGCGGTCGAAGGCCAGCGCGATGGAACGCGGCGAGTTGCCGAACTCGGCCTCCGCTTCGGCCACGGCGTCGAGCGCCTTGAGCACGTTGGCGGCAATGGCCTTGCCCTCGGGACCACGCTGCGCCAGACGCACAAACCAGCCGGAGGCGTTGACCACGTCGCACGCGATGGCGGCGAACGAATCGCGGCCCACGCGACGAAGCGCATACCGCAGTACCTCGCGAGCGCGCGTCACCAGCGGCAGGTCTTGCAGGCCCGGCACATCGGAATCACTCATGATGCCCGCATCGATGTTGCGGCGCGAGGTCTCCCCCGTCTCGCTATCGAGCTTGGTCGCCAGCGCCAGGAACTCCTGGGCGCCGAGCGCAAACATCGGCGATGCCAGCAGCGGCATAAGGCCCTGCGCCGTATCGGCCGGATTGGCGAGTGCACAAACCAGGGCGCGCACCGTCTGAACCTCGGCAGCTTGGGCAAAGACCGAGCCGCCCGCGATGACGCAGTCGAGCCCCTGGTCGCGAAACGCCTGTGCGTAGACATCGGCATTGGTCATGCGCCCCAGCAGCAGTACCATACCGCCCTGGGGCTGGCCCGCTTTAACGAGCGCTTGGAATCGCTCCGCAATCGCACGAGCTTTCGCCTGCGTTCGCTCCTGGGTGCTGCCGCCGGCAACGAAGACCGCCTGGCGGCGCGACGCCTTTGCCTTGAGCTTGTCCTCGCGATCGTCACTCGGCTCAAGATCCAAGAACCCCTGCATCAAACCACCGGTATCGCCGTCAAAGACGCGCGCCACATAGCGCAGCACCTCGTCGTGGCTGCGGAAGTTGCGCACGAGTTTGACGAGCTCGCCGGCGGGGGCATCGGATGCGGCAGCCGTCTCGGGCGCAGCAGAGGAGCCCACTTTGCGCTCCTGGCGGCGGAAGACCTCAACCTCGGCGCCACGGAAGCGGTAGATCGACTGCTGCGCATCGCCCACGGTACACAGCGCACGCTCACCCGCGCCGGTCAGGTAACGGATCAGGTCAACCTGCATCTGGTCGGTATCCTGGAACTCATCGATCATGACCATCTTAAAGCGGCCCTCATAGGCTGCTCGAATAGCCGGGTAGTCGCGCAGCGCCTCGTACGCCATGCGCAGCAGGTCGTTGTTATCGAGCGCGGACTGGCCGGCCTTCAGCGCGCGATACTCGGCCTCCACGGAACGGGCCAGGCCCACCAGTGCATCGAGCGCGGGGGCACCGCAGGCAAGCACGATATTGATAAATGCATCAGCAGCCTCGGCCTTGAGTAGCTCCACCTGCTCCTTAGAAAACGCCTTGCTCGCGCGCGGCATGGTGCACGACATCATAAGTCGCGCCGCATCGACCATGGTCTTGCCGCTCGCCTCGAACGCGTCGATGGCATCGAGCGCCGTCTGCGCCTTCTCGGTCGCGGCCTTGCTTGCGCCCAGCGCCGCGCGATAGGCATCGGCGAGCGCTGAGGTATCGGCCTGGCCGCGCGCCACGCACACGTCGTCCATACCGCCCGGCAACTGACTCGACAGCTCCAGCAGGTCGCGCACCAGACCCTTGATGGTCGTGCCGGCGCCAAAGGGACCGCCCTCGCCCGCCATGGGATACCAGGCGTAGAGGGCCTTGAGCGATGCCGCGAGCTCGGGGACGGCATCGGGCGCCGTCGCGCGGGCCAGCACATGCTCAACAGCCTGGTCCATAAGCTCGTCGGTATCGGTGAGCACCGTGAACTCGGGGTCGATGCCCAGCTCCAACGCGTGTGCGCGCAGGATGCGCGAGCACATGCCGTGAATGGTCGAGATCCACGCATCGTCGACGGTCAGGGCCTCCTCGTCCATACCCTCTTCGATAAGCGCGCGACGCACGCGGTCGCGAATCTCGGCCGCGGCATCTTTGGTAAAGGTAATGGCGAGCACCTGATCCAGATGCTCGACAAACGGACCGGATTCGGGCGAGAGCGCATAGACGATGCGGCGCGTGAGGGTAAAGGTCTTGCCCGAGCCGGCACCTGCCGAGACAAACAGCGGGCGGTCGAGCGTTTTGACGACTTGCAGTTGTTGCGGCATCAAAGTCGAAAGATCCATGGTCTACACGTCCCTCCTTACAAACGTTCCTTCGTGGTTATACGAGCAGCGCGCATGCGCGGCCTGCGTCGAAGCCGGGTCGACGGCGGCAACGTTGCCTGCCTCGAGCTCGCGCAGGCGCTCGGCGATGCCGTCCTCCACGCGATCGAGCAGGGCGTCGAAGTCCATGCTGCCGCCCTCGCCGGGAAAGCCCTTCTTAAGCCCCGGGATGCGGCCGTCACCACGCTCCTCCTCGAGCAGCTCGGCACTCGCGGCGCCTCGCAGCGCCGGTTTGCCGCCCTTGGTCGAAAAATAGAGCGCCGCGCGGGTGTCCAGATCCAGCGCCCGGCGCATAGCCTGCGCATAGATAAGCGTCTGGGTATGGGGCGGCAGCCACCGCGGATCGTCGATGGGCGCCGTGCCTGATTCCTCGTCGCGCACCGTAGGGTCGGCGAGCTTAAACTCCTCAACGCCCGTGCGATGCTTGTAGTCGATTACCACGGCGCGATTCTCGGCGTCCACGTCCACGCGGTCGATGCGCCCGCCAAGCGGCCAGCCGGCATACTCGACCTGGAGCTCGTTGAACGCAAACTCCAGGTAGCGCGGCGCGAAGGGCGCGAGCGCCTCGGCTTCATAGGCAAGCACGCCCTCCAGCTGCGGCAAAATCTCGGCCACTTGGCGCTCCTCCACTGGAGAGAGCGGCACCAGCGGGCCCTCGGTACCGCGCTTGCCGGCGTGCTCGGCCAGGGTCTCGGCAAAGACCTCGTGCAGCAGCTCCTGAGCACGTGGCAGGTTCTCGGGCGTCACGCGCTCCATGCCCTCCTGGGGCAGACGGGCATGCAAGTGCTCCAGCACGTCATGGACAAAGTTGCCCTTCTCCATGTTGCCAAAGCCGGCGTCGATCGACTGGGGTTTGACGCGATACGAGACGAACCAGCACAGCGGGCAGGTCGAATAGGCCTCGATCTGCGAGGCAGACGTCAGGCGCGGCACCAGCGGCGCATCCTCGCCCTCGCCATCGCGACGGCGCAGGACCAGATACGGAATGGCTTCATCGCTCAGATGCTGAGGAGCTTCGCAGGTCACGCGCTCGCGCCTAAGACCTTCGCCTGCCGCGGGATCGAAGTCCCTTACGATATCGCCCTCACCCACGCACTTCGCCTTGTCGGCGCCAACGGCCTTAGCGTCGCCAGCGGCCTTGTCGGCGTCAGCGGCCTTAGCATCGTTAGCGGCCTCGGCATGCGCCCGCAACTCGGTCCACACGGCAGCCGGGTAGCACTCGCGCGCCTGGCGATCGTGCGTCACGCGGGCAAGCGCAACCGGACCGCGCGCGGCCTGCATCGCGCGGCCAAAGCGCACGCGCAACAAGGCGGCAGGCTCAAGCGTCACACCGCTGCGATCTAACTCTGCCGTCAGCGTTGCCAGCGGGCCCTCCTCATGTGAGAGCGGATAACTGTCCAGGTCGACGTCGGCAAACAGCACGGCATCGTAGCTGCCGGGGCGCAGGGCCGCCGCATCGGCAAGCGAAGCAAAGCGAACCTGGGCGCGTGGCGCACGGTCAACCTCGTAGGTCTCGTAATCGTAGGCGGCGCTACGCTTGTCCACCTTGGTGCGAATGTCATCGAGCACGGGCACGGTCGCGGCCTGCGACACGTCGAGCGCACGGGCGCCATTCATAAGGATGTCGATGACGTGGCGCAGCAGGGCCACCTCCGCCTGGCGACGGGCCTGACCGTCGAGACCGCCAAGTGCGCGATCGGGCAGTGCCTCGGCAACGGCAAGCATGGCCTTGAGCGCCGTCACGGGTTTGTCGCGCCACAGCGCCTGGAACACGTCCGAGATCACGCACGGCACGTTCTTAAACCAGTTCTCGTCGCTCGCCGCTTTACGCGCGCCCCTCACCTGGCCCTGCACGCTCTGCAGCAGGCTCTTGACGCCCGCAGTGGTCTTGCTGCGCGACAGTCGCATATTCTTGTCGAACGTGCGCGCGCTGGCGGCGTCGGCACCCGAAAGCGGGCTGTAAATCCAGTCGGTAAGCTCCGGAGCGGGCCACCACTCAGTCTTAGAAGCTGCCCCTTCGTCGGCGGCCTTCATACGCTCGATCAGGTTGGCGAGCGCCGTGAACTGCCTGCCCGCAATGGATTGGGAAAACGCCGTGAACTCGGCCGTCTCGGCAGCAACGTGGCGCGCCGCCAAACGAGCGGCAAGCTCGCCGAACAGCTGGGGTGCCCGGGCAGAAACAACGAGCACGCGTACGGGGTCGGCGGGTGTTGCAGCAGCTTTATCGTCCTTGGACTCCTTGTGCGCTTTCACCAACTTATCGATGACGTCCGCATAAGCATGGGCACGGGCATGGGGGCCGGCGACCTCAATAAAGGCAGGCTGAGCAGCGGACTTGGAGGCAGTCTGGGGCGCGGCGGCGCCCTCCCCCAGCGGCGCGATCTCAAACAGCACACCGCGGACATCAAATGCCGCGGCAAGCTCCTCGCGCATCGCCGCTTGCTCGCGGGCAAGCAGCACGACAACCTCTCCCCCGTTGTTTGCCACGGCGGACAGCAGCTCGAGCAGGCTATACGTAAATGACGTGACGCCGCGCACGCAAACGGCGCGGGCGCACCCCGGCAGGTTGTCGGCCAAAGCGCCGGCCATAATGTCAGCCGCCTCGCAGGGCTCGACCATATCTCGACGGTCCAAACCGCGCGCATAGGCGCACAAAAGTTCAAACACGCGAGCCTCGGCGTCGCTTTTGGGCTTGGGCTTGCAAACGTTGTCGCAGCAACGCTCGGTGCCTGTCCCCGCCACGCCCGGCAGCACATCGCGGGCTATGCGCGCAAGCATGCGCACTGTGCCCTTGCTGCGCGAAAGCGGTTGCAGGTCGGCATCATCGAGACGCGTGACCCTGTCCGAAAACAGCATATGGCGCTGCAGGTTGTCAACGAAGCCGCGCCCGTCGCCCAAAAGCTCCCACAGTGAGCGAAGCCACGATGCAGGTGTCTTGTAGTCGATGCCCAGCGAAACACCGGCTTCCGCCGCATCGTGACGACACAGGTCGAGCTCGGCGAACGTTGGCGCCAACAGCACGGCACGTCCGTGGCGGGCAACAAGGTCGACAAGCAGCGCCGCCTCGGCATCGCTCAAATCCGCGCCGGCATTGGTGGTATAGATTCGAACAGGCATGGTCCTCCGCTCAAACTGTTCGCAATAATCAATGCATCCATCCTACCCGCCCACGCGGACACATTGCTACCTCAGCTCCATGTTTTGGCGCAAAGCAACCTGACCCCAACGCACCAGCCGATTGCGGGCATACAAAAACCGCCCCCGGAGGAGCGGTTTTGCACAATTCGTTTTGCCGCGGCCTACTCGCCATCCTCCAGCTTAATGAGGATTTTGCGGTAGCCACCGTACTCGCCGTTGAGCGCCTTGGACACGCGGCTCACCGTGGTGGACGAAGCGCCGGTACGGGCCTGAACCTCAACATAAGGCTCGCCCTCGTCCAGGTAACGCGCGACCTGCAGACGCTGTGATAGATCGCAAATCTCGCGCGGCGTGCAGATATCGGTCAAAAACGCTTGGATATCTTTCTCGTCGTCCAAGAGGCTAAATGCGTGGACTAGCTGCTTGACATCAGGCTTGTCAAACATGTTCTCGATATTCATCGATCACCGCCAAACCCGCCAAAAGGCATCGAAGTTGATACTGACATCGGGCATCGTTCGCCCGTTCTATGCAATAGGGCAACGCCTGTGGCTTTTGCCCGTAGCAGTTTAGCACACCACCAAACTAAAGTGACAAGACTCTCTGTCAGCGGCACGTTTTTTAGGACGAACGCCGTTTTGAAACCGAATGCGCACGCAAGCTCCACGAATATCTGAGACAATGGGGCGCCCAAACAGGGCCGTGCCCGCGCATCTATCCGAGTTGTAAAGGCATGTGCCCCTCACGCCTCTTTGCCACGTCTTGCGCAAGAAAGGATCTCCACCATGCGCTTTATGCTTAACTGGCTCTTTACCTCAATCGCCATCGCGATCGCAACGTTTCTCGTCCCCGGCATTCGGCCCTTCGGCATGGCCGACGCCTGGGTCTGCTTTGCTTTCGTGGGACTGTTCCTCAATATCGTCGACTCGCTCGTCAAACCGTTCCTGACGGTCATCTCACTGCCGCTCACTATTATTACGCTTGGTATTTTTCAGCTTGTGGTCAACAGCTTTATGCTCGAGCTGGCCAGCTACCTGTCGGTCAATCTGCTGGGCGCGGGTATCTCCATCGCCAGCTTTGGATCGGCCTTTATGGGCAGCATCCTGGTATCCATCATGCGCAGCATTCTCGACAGCATCGCCGGAAACTAAACGACCGGATTCGGACCGCCACAACACGCCTAAAGAAGGCCGTCCATCGAAACGATGGACGGCCTTGTCATTTGTCAAGCCTCAGAGGGCAAGAAAATCTACCATTTCTGCCCCGTCCCCAAATGGCAGGTGAGGCTAGATGACGTAGTCGTAGCCATGGTTGGGAGCGACAAGTTGATCGAGCGTCACGCCGTCGAGGTAGTCGTTGATGAGCTTGTCCAGGTTCTTCCACACGTCGAGCGTGGGGCACTCATCCGAACGCGAGCAGCCCTTGCAATCGCCATCCAGGCAGGCGACCGGCGCCAGACTACCCTCGGTCAGGCGCAGGATCTCGCCCACCGTGTACTGCTCGGGCGGGCGCGTGAGCACGTAGCCGCCGCCCTTGCCACGCATGCCCGAAAGCATGTTGGCGCGCACGAGCGTAGCCAAGATGTTCTCCAGGTATTTCTCCGAAATCCCCTGGCGTGCCGCGATCTCTTTAAGCGGGATGCGGCCGGCCGCCTGGTGCTCGGCTAGGTCGACCATAACGCGCAGGGCGTACCTGCCCTTAGTAGAAACCAACATATATAGTGCTGCCTTTCGGTCTTTTAGTCCGTTGAAATTCTAGCCGAAAAATTGGCTTTGAAAATACCCGTTCCGGTCAAGATGGTTAATCAACTTGCAATACTCTCCTATTTCCTATTGCATTACTAGGCTTTAGCGTCTACTATGCTTGCCAACAGCTAAACGAACAACCTATAAGGTTTATGGGTTTAGCTGCTACACGCACCGTGAAACCACACGGCAACCAGCAACTTGAACACTTTGGAGGTTCACCATGAGCAAGGTTTACACGTCCATCGATCAGCTTATCGGCCACACCCCGCTTCTGGAGCTCACCCACTTTGAGGCCGACGAGGACCTCAAGGCTCGTGTGCTCGTCAAACTCGAGTACTTCAACCCCGCCGGGTCCGTCAAAGACCGCGTCGCCAAGAACATGATTGACGAGGCCGAGAAGGCCGGCAAGCTCGTGCGCGGCGGCGACTACACCATCATCGAGCCCACGAGCGGCAACACCGGCGTCGGCATCGCCTCGGTGGCGGCGGCCCGCGGCTACAAGGTGATCATCACCATGCCCGAGACCATGTCCGTCGAGCGCCGCAAGCTTATGCAGGCATATGGCGCACAGCTCGTACTCACCGACGGTTCCAAAGGCATGAAGGGCGCTATCGCCAAGGCCGAGGAGCTGCAGAAGGAGACCCCCAACAGCATCATCGCCGGCCAGTTTGTGAACCCCGCCAACCCCGCTATCCACAAGGCCACGACCGGCCCCGAAATCTGGGATGACACCGACGGCAAGGTCGACATCTTCGTCGCCGGCGTTGGCACCGGTGGTACCGTGACCGGCGTGGGCGAGTTCCTCAAGGAACAGAACCCCGAGATTAAGGTCGTCGCCGTCGAGCCCGCCACCTCCCCGGTGCTCTCCAAGGGTCAGGCCGGCCCGCACAAGATCCAGGGCATTGGCGCCGGCTTTGTGCCCGACGTCCTCGACACCCAGGTCTATGACGAGATCATCCCCGTCGAGAACGACGACGCCTTTGCCACCGGCCGCGCCGTGGGCCACCAGGAGGGCGTGCTCGTGGGCATTTCGTCCGGCGCCGCCGTGTGGGCCGCACTGCAGCTGGCCAAGCGTCCCGAGAACGAGGGCAAGACTATCGTGGCGCTGCTTGCCGACACCGGTGAGCGTTACCTGTCCACGGCGCTCTTCCAGGACTAGGGCCTGTCGCCCATAGGTTGAGCCCAGGGACGAGCCGGTTTCCTCTCTCCCGGCAGTGGTTGATTTCCGATCTCAGCCGAACACATTGAGCAAAT